>NZ_JBPQTX010000014.1:0-46595 GCF_051386555.1 Streptomyces sp. URMC 126 | reverse complement strand
GGGGTGCGCGGCCCGGGGGGCGCGGGCACCGGGCGGGCGGCGCGGGGGCCGGGCCGGGGGGCCGGGCGGGGGCCGGGAACGGGGCGGGGGGTCGACGCGGTACGGCCGGCGGCCGGGACTGCGCGGGGACCCGGGACACTCTCGTGAATCTGAGGCTCCTCGGGGATGAGAGGCATGGGTGGATGTCTATCAAACGCCGGTGCGAGTCGCATCGGCGGGTGGCACTTCCGCGGTCAGAAGTCGAACCCGAGCTGACCGCCGGCTTCCAGGGCGGCCGCTCCGCGGTCCGCGGGGCCTTCCGGCCCCCCGGCCGCGAGACGCGGTCGCTTCAGATGCTGCCACCGGGGCAGCGCGTCCAGATAGGCCCAGGACAGCCGGTGGTGCGGCGTGGGTCCCAGCCGCTCCAGGGCGTCCCGGTGGACGGGCGAGGGGTACCCCGCGTTGCCGGAGAACCCGAACTCCGCGTGGTCGGCGTCCAGTTCCGCCATCAGCGCGTCCCGCCGCACCTTGGCGATCACGGACGCGGCCGCGACGGCCACACAGGACTGGTCTCCCTTGACGACCGTGCGGACGTGCCACGGCTCGCCGAGGTAGTCGTGTTTGCCGTCGAGGATGACGGCGTCGGGCCGCACCGGGAGGCCGTCGAGGGCCCGCCCGGCCGCCAGCCGGAGCGCCGCCGTCATCCCCAGCTCGTCGATCTCCTCCGGGGAGGCGTGGCCGAGGGCGTAGGCGGTGACCCACGACTCCAGCTGTCCGGCGAGCGCCCGGCGGCGCTTCGGGGTCAGCAGCTTGGAGTCGGTGAGCCCCTCCGGCGGGCGGCGGAGGCCGGTGACGGCCGCGCAGATGGTGACCGGGCCGGCCCAGGCGCCCCGGCCGACCTCGTCGACGCCGGCGACGATCCTGGCTCCGGTCGTCGCCCGGAGGGAGCGCTCGACGCTGTGGGTAGGCGGTTCGTAGGGCATGGCGCCAGCAAGGGTACGCCCCGGAGGCCGCCCGTGCCGCCCCGGCCCCCTCACTCCTCCTTCGCGGGCCCCTCCGGCGCGGCCGGCACCCAGCCGGGGAGGGCCTCGGTGGCCTCCAGCCAGGCGGCCGGGGGCCTGCCGCGGCCGGACGCGGCGATCACCCCGCCGACGATGGCGCAGGTGGTGTCGACGTCCCCGCCGACCGCCGCCGTCGTCCAGAAACCGGTCGTGTAGTCGCCGAGATGGCGCGCGGCGGACCACAGGGCGAAGGGCACGGTGTCGTGCGCGCTGGTCCGGCGGCCGCAGCCGAGCACGGCGGCGACGGTGGTGGCGTCGTCGTAGTCGAGCATGTCGCGGGCCCGCCGCAGCCCGGCCTGCACGGCGCTGCGCGGGACGAGGGCGATCACCTCGTCCAGCAGCCACTCGCCGGTGACGGGCGTGCCGTCGGCCTCCGCCGCGACGGCCGCGGCGGCGGCGACGGCCATGGCGCCCGCCACCGCCTCGCGGTGCTGGTGCGTGGTGTAGGCGGAGATCTCCGCCTGGTGCGTGGCCTGCTCGGGGTCGCCCGCGTACCAGGCGCCGAGCGGGGCGATGCGCATGGCCGCGCCGTTGCCCCAGGAGCCCTGCCCGTTGAACAGCGACGCGGCGAGCTCGCGCCAGTCGCCGCCCTCCCTGATCAGCCGGAGCATCCGGTTGACGGCCGGGCCGTAGCCCCGGTCGAAGTCGTGGTGGTCGGCGAAGGACCGGGCCAGGGCGTCCTGGTCGACGCGGCCGTGGGCGGCGAGCACCGCCACGACGGAGCAGGCCATCTCCGTGTCGTCGGTCCACTGCCAGGGGGCGGGCGGCAGTTCGCGGCGCTTGAGGGCGGGGTAGTGGGCGGGGACGAAGAACTGGGAGCCGAGGGCGTCGCCCACGGCCAGCCCGCGCAGGCTGGCGAGGGCCCGGTGGATTCGGTCAGCGGTCATCGCAGCGAACTCTAATCGGTGAAGCCGTACGATTCAGGGGTACACCAGCGCTCGAACGGCCGGTCCAGGTGGTACCGCCCGTCGGCGCCCAGGAGGAGCATCCTGCTCTCCCCGTTGCCCGGGTTCGACAGGCTCTCGAACTCCGCGACGGTCCAGTGCAGCCACCGCATGCAGAACAGCCGCATGGTCAGCCCGTGGGTGACCAGCAGGACGTTCGGCGGGTGCCCGGGGTCGTCGAAGCTGCGCCAGAGGCTCTCCAGGAAGCTGCCCACCCGGTCGTAGACGTCGGCTCCGGACTCGCCCTGGGCGAAGCGGTAGAAGAAGTGCCCGTAGGCGTCGCGGTACGCCTTCTGCCGGCGGACGTCCTCGCGGTCCTGCCAGTTCCCCCAGTCCTGCTCGCGCAGCCGGGGCTCCTCGCGGACGCGGACCCGGGCGGGGTCGAGGCCCAGCGCGTGGAAGGTCTGGTGGGCCCGCCGGTAGGGGGAGACGTAGGCGGAGACGGGTTCGTCCCCGAAGACCTCCCGCAGCCGGGCCCCGGCCTCCTCGGCCTGCCGGCGGCCGAGGGCCGTCAGGGCGAGGGCGTGGTCGGGTTCGCGTTCGTAGACGGTGTCGTCGATGTTGCCCTCCGACTCGCCGTGCCGGAGGAGGACGATGCGCCGGGGCCGTGCCATGACGCCACCCTAATGCGGGACCACCGGTGACGGACGCCCGCCGCACCCGGGGCGCTCCGGTGACCCGGTCGGCCCGTCTCCGGCGCCGGCACCGCCCGTCCACGGTCTCCCCCGGCCCGCCGCCACACCCCTCACACGGTCCAGGAAGGCTCCACCCCGACCACATCCCCGTCCACGGACTCCACGTCCGCCTCCATCCCGGCGCGCGACGCCAGCCGCTCCACGCGCTCCGCGCGGTACTTGCCGTGCTCGCCCTCGGAGTTCCACATCGAGAGGACCAGGAACTCCGGGCCGGGGGCGGCACCGAGCATGCCGCGCAGCATCCCGGGCGAGCCCGCCATCGCCGGGTTCCACACCTTCTCCTGCATGGCGCGGAAGTGCTCCTCCCGCTCCTCCCTGACGCGGCAGTGCGCGATCCGCACCACGTCCGCGTCGGTGAACTCCGGGCGGAAGCCCACCTTCACGTCCAGGGAGTACTCGAACAGCCGCACCCGGACGTCCTTGTACGTGCCCGCCTGGGCCGCCGCCAGCCTGTCGTGCGATCGCGCCATGAACGCGTCGTAGAACGCCCTGCTCTCCCAGAAGCCGAAGAGGTGCACCACATCGGGGCGGCCCCGGCTCCACCCGCCCCCCTGACTCAGGAAACCCGGCTCCCCCAGCAGCCCCGCCCACTTCCGCTGCGCCCGGTCGAAACCCCGGCGGTCCACCACGACGCAGCGAATCCACTTGATCAGCACGCCGCCATCGTACGGCGCCGGAAGTGGCTCGCATCACGCCGCGACCAGGCGCCTCGGAGCGGTCCGCGCGGCACACCGGCGTCCGGCCGCACCTCACCGGCCGCCTCCGGCCCCGGGGTCAACTCCGGTCCCCCGGCTCGCCGTTCACCGGAGGCGCCACCGGAGCGTTCCCCCGGCCCGGCCGTCGTCCCCCGCGCCTCCGCATCCGCCCGTCGCACCCCGCCTCGTAGACGCGCGGGCGGCACGAATGCGCCGATGACGGGAGGCCGTCTCCCCCGGCGGACGGAAACGCGCCCCGCGCGACGGAGGAGCGCGCGCCACCGCCCGGACGCGCGGGGCGGGGGCGGCACCCGGGCATACGGCGAAGGGGGCCGGCCTGTGGCCGGTCCCCTTCGTCAGGCTGACCGCCGGCTCTCACCGGCGGCCCGGTGAGGTCAGCTGCAGCCGCTGGTCGAGCCGCAGCCCTCGCAGAGGTAGCAGCTGCCCGCGCGGCGCATCTTGGTGCCGCAGGAGAAGCACAGCGGCGCGTCCGCGTTCAGGCCCAGCTGCATCTCCATCAGTTCGGTGGAGTTGTGCGGCTGCTTCGGCGCCGGGACGGCGGCCGCGGCGGGGGCGGCCTCCGGCTTCGGGGCCTCCACGTGGCGCGGGGCGGACTGGGCGAGGCCCTCGACGTCCATGTCCTCGTCGGCCGGCTCGTAGGAGCCGGTGTCGAGGTGGCGCTGACGCTCCTCGGCCGAGTGGATGCCGAGCGCCGAGCGGGTCTCGAACGGCAGGAAGTCCAGCGCCAGGCGGCGGAAGATGTAGTCGACGATCGACTGCGCCATCCGCACGTCCGGGTCGTCCGTCATACCGGCCGGCTCGAAGCGCATGTTGGTGAACTTCGAGACGTAGGTCTCCAGCGGCACACCGTACTGAAGGCCGACGGAGACGGCGATGGAGAAGGCGTCCATCATGCCCGCGAGGGTCGAGCCCTGCTTGGACATCTTGAGGAAGACCTCGCCCAGGCCGTCGTCCGGGTAGGAGTTGGCCGTCATGTAGCCCTCGGCGCCGCCCACCGTGAAGGAGGTGGTGATCCCCGGGCGGCCCTTCGGGAGCCGCTTGCGGACCGGGCGGTACTCGACGACCTTCTCCGCGGCGGCGGGGGCGGCGGGCTCCTCGGCCTTGGCCTCCTCCTTCTTCTTGGCGGAGAGCGGCTGGCCGACCTTGCAGTTGTCGCGGTAGATCGCGAGGGCCTTCAGGCCCATCTTCCAGCCCTCGAAGTAGACCTCCTCGACCTCCTCGACGGTGGCCGACTCGGGCAGGTTGACGGTCTTGGAGATCGCGCCGGAGAGGAACGGCTGCGCGGCGGCCATCATGCGCACGTGGCCCATGGCGGAGATCGCGCGCTCGCCCATGGCGCAGTCGAAGACCTCGTAGTGCTCGGTCTTCAGGCCCGGGGCGTCGATCACGTTGCCGTGCTCGGCGATGTGGGCGACGATCGCCTCGACCTGCTCGGGCTGGTAGCCCAGGCGCTTGAGGGCCTTGGGGACCGTGTTGTTCACGATCTGCATCGAGCCGCCGCCGACGAGCTTCTTGAACTTGACCAGGGCCAGGTCCGGCTCGACGCCCGTGGTGTCGCAGTCCATCATCAGGCCGATGGTGCCGGTGGGGGCCAGCACGGACGCCTGGGCGTTGCGGAAGCCGTTCTTCTCGCCGAGGCGGATCACGTCCTGCCAGGCCTCGGTGGCCGCGGCCCAGACCGGGGTGTCCAGGTCGTCCATCCGCTTGGCGGCGGTGTTGGCGTCCGCGTGCTGCTTCATGACGCGCTGGTGGGCGTCGGCGTTGCGGGCGTAACCGTCGTACGGGCCGACGATCGCGGCCAGCTCGGCGGAGCGGCGGTAGGAGGTGCCGGTCATCAGCGAGGTGATGGCGCCGGCCAGGGCGCGGCCGCCGTCGCTGTCGTAGGCGTGGCCGGTGGCCATCAGCAGGGCGCCGAGGTTGGCGTAGCCGATGCCCAGCTGGCGGAAGGCGCGGGTGGTCTCGCCGATCTTCTCGGTCGGGAAGTCGGCGAAGCAGATGGAGATGTCCATCGCCGTGATGACCAGCTCGACGACCTTGGCGAAGCGCTCGGCGTCGAACGACTGGTTGCCCTGGTCGTCGTCGCGGAGGAACTTCATCAGGTTGAGGGAGGCGAGGTTGCACGAGGAGTTGTCCAGGTGCATGTACTCGCTGCACGGGTTGGACGCGGTGATGCGGCCCGACTCCGGCGAGGTGTGCCAGTGGTTGATGGTGTCGTCGTACTGGATGCCGGGGTCGGCGCAGGCCCAGGCGGCCTCGGCCATCTTGCGGAACAGCGCCTTGGCGTCGACCTCCTCGATGACCTCGCCGGTGAGGCGGGAGCGCAGGCCGAACTTCGACGCGGTCTCGACGGCCTTCATGAACTCGTCGTTGACGCGGACGGAGTTGTTGGCGTTCTGGTACTGGACGGAGGTGATGTCGTCGCCGCCCAGGTCCATGTCGAACCCGGCGTCGCGCAGGGCGCGGACCTTCTCCTCCTCCTTCACCTTGGTCTCGATGAAGGCCTCGACGTCCGGGTGGTCGACGTCGAGGACGACCATCTTGGCCGCGCGGCGGGTGGCGCCACCGGACTTGATGGTGCCGGCGGAGGCGTCGGCGCCGCGCATGAACGACACCGGGCCGGAGGCGTTGCCGCCGGAGGAGAGGAGCTCCTTGGAGGAGCGGATGCGGGAGAGGTTCAGGCCGGCGCCCGAGCCGCCCTTGAAGATCATCCCCTCTTCCTTGTACCAGTCGAGGATCGACTCCATGGAGTCGTCGACGGAGAGGATGAAGCAGGCGGAGACCTGCTGCGGCTGGGCGGTGCCGACGTTGAACCAGACCGGCGAGTTGAAGCTGAAGACCTGGTGGAGCAGGGCGTAGGTCAGCTCGTGCTCGAAGATCTCGGCGTCCGCCGGGGACGCGAAGTACCCGTGCTCCTCACCGGCCTTGCGGTAGGTGAGCACCACGCGGTCGATCAGCTGCTTGAGGCTGGCCTCGCGCTCGGGGGAGCCGACCGCGCCGCGGAAGTACTTGCTCGTGACGATGTTGACCGCGTTCACCGACCAGAAGTCGGGGAACTCGACGCCGCGCTGCTCGAAGTTGATGGAGCCGTCGCGCCAGTTGGTCATGACGACGTCACGACGCTCCCAGACCACCTCGTCGTACGGGTGCGTGCCGGGGGTGGTGTGGATGCGTTCGATGCGCAGACCCTTGGCGCCCTTGTTCCCCTTGGAGCGGGAACCTCGTGCCGGGCCGCTCGTCGTCTCTGTCATGCCGCCTCCCTCTACCGGGCGAAAACGCCCTTGAGCGCACATTTCTTCCATGGCGCGATGTGTGTCGTTCGCCCGGGTGCACAGGGGGCGCACCGGGCAGGTCTCGTATGGGGCCGCTCAGTCGGCGGCCGTGGCGGGCGCGGGGACGCCGAGGTCCCCGCCGCGACCGCCGGCGTCCTTCGCGGGGCCGTCCCGGCCCTCCTGGCCGGCGCCTCCGGGGGCAGCGGGCGCGCTGCCGCGCAGTTCGGCGATGGCCGCCTCGAAGTCGTCGAGCGAGTCGAACGCCTGGTACACGGACGCGAACCGCAGATAGGCCACGAGGTCGAGGTCCTTGAGCGGGCCGAGTATGGCGAGGCCGACGTCGTGCGTGGTGAGCTCGGCGCTGCCGGTGGCGCGCACGGCCTCCTCGACCCGCTGGCCGAGCTTGGCCAGGGCGTCCTCGGTGACGGGACGGCCCTGGCACGCCTTCCGCACACCGGAGATCACCTTGGTGCGGCTGAACGGCTCGGTCACGCCGCTCCGCTTGATCACCATCAGGGACGCGGTCTCGACCGTCGTGAACCTGCGGGAGCAGTCGGGGCACTGGCGGCGCCTGCGGATCGAGCAGCCGTCGTCCGTGGTCCGGCTGTCGACGACCCTGCTGTCGGGGTGCCTGCAGAAGGGGCAGTGCATGGCTCTCCACCTTCCTTCACCCTCGACGAGATCCCCGGGAAGCCCGGGGGACGTGCACGATCCACGGCTCCGGCCGGCCCTGACCACAGGGCCCCCGCGAAGCAGCCCCAAGCATAGGCGATGGCCATGGGTGGGGATGACCGGGATCGGCCACCGACCACAACTTGTGGGCGGCTGCCGCCATCAAACCACTAGATCTGGTGTCCGGTCGCCAAGCGGGCCCAGCGCGTGTCGCGGGGCGCGGCCGACGGGGAGGGCCGGAAAAGGGCCTCGGGAGAGGCGTCGGACGGCCTTCGGAAGGCCGGGGAGCGCCCGGCCGCCGGGCGGGGCGCGCGGCCCGTCGCGGGACCCGTGGACGGCCGTCCGCGCGGTCCGCTTCGGTGATCGCGGAACCGGACGCGACCGAGGGGCGGCGGGAGCGACGGGGTCGACGTCGAGGGTACGCGAGCGGGGCGGCGGGGGACCCTCGGGGGCGCCGACGCGCGGGTGGATGCCACACTGATGCGACCGCGACGCACCACACGACGGGTACACCCCGGGACACACCTCTCCCGGAACGCGCCCGCCGCACGGCGGGGAATCGCCCGCGCGCTCCCACCGGAACGGACCGGGCCGCCGGAACCGTGAATTCGGAATTCCCCGCACCAGGGAAGGCGGGGGTACGGGAGCCGAGGACGGACGCCCCCGGAATTTCCCGGAAACGCGCCGGTGGAAGTCCTCTTCAAAGGGGGCGGACGAAGAGGCCGGAGCCGGTCGCGAGCTGAATTGATCTTGGCTCGTACACCCTCACGCCTGATCAAGTCAGCGAATCGTCGATATTTCACTCGAACGTGTGTTTGGCGCAACCTTTCGAAAGCAACTACCGTTGTCCAGCCAGGGAGAACATTTCGAGAGGGGCCGACGTGACCACCACCGCAAACAGCGCCACCATCACCGCCCAGGACCGCTCCCAGAACCGACTCGACCAGGCACACCCGATGAACGACACCGGCATGAACAGCGAGGGCCAGAAGCCCGCCCGCTCGCTTCCCGGGCGGCCGCCCGGAATCCGCGCGGACAGCTCCGGCCTCACGGACCGGCAGCGGCGCGTCATCGAGGTCATCCGGGACTCGGTGCAGCGGCGTGGCTACCCACCGTCCATGCGGGAGATCGGCCAGGCGGTCGGGCTCTCCAGCACCTCCTCGGTCGCGCACCAGCTGATGGCCCTGGAGCGCAAGGGCTTCCTGCGCCGGGATCCGCACCGCCCCCGCGCCTACGAGGTGCGCGGCTCCGACCAGCCCAGCTCCCAGCCGACGGACACCACCGGCAAACCCGCCGCGTCCTACGTGCCGCTCGTCGGCCGGATCGCCGCGGGCGGCCCGATCCTCGCGGAGGAGTCGGTCGAGGACGTCTTCCCCCTCCCCCGGCAGCTGGTGGGCGACGGCGAGCTGTTCGTGCTCAAGGTGGTCGGCGACTCCATGATCGAGGCCGCCATCTGCGACGGGGACTGGGTGACCGTCCGCCGCCAGCCGGTCGCCGAGAACGGTGACATCGTGGCCGCGATGCTCGACGGGGAGGCGACGGTCAAGCGCTTCCGCCGCGAGGACGGCCACGTCTGGCTGCTGCCGCACAACTCCGCGTACCAGCCCATCCCCGGCGACGAGGCCACGATCCTGGGCAAGGTCGTGGCCGTACTGCGGCGGGTCTGAGCGGACCGAAACCGGGCCCCGGAATCACTGCGCCGGTTCCGGGGCTCGCCGCTGCCCGCGGCCGGCCGCCTCACCCTTTTCGCGCGGGCCGAGGGGCGAGCGGGAGGAACGGAGAGGGCAGCGGAGGAACGGGTCGCCCTCGAATTCCCCCGCCCCCCGCATTGCGACCGGAAATACCCGGATCAGCGATTCTCCGCCTTCGCCGCCGCGTCGATGGCCGCCAGTGAGCGGCGGACCTGATTGCGGTCGGTCGTGTACCAGAAATCCGGCAGGGAAGCGCGCAGGAAGGACCCATAGCGCGCCGTCTCCAGCCGCGGGTCGAGCACCGCCACCACACCCCGGTCGCCCGTGGCCCGGACCAGCCGCCCCGCGCCCTGCGCCATGAGCAGGGCCGCGTGCGTCGCGGCGACGGACATGAAGCCGTTGCCGCCCGCCTGCTCCACCGCCCGCTGCCGGGCGCTCATCAGCGGATCGTCCGGGCGCGGGAAGGGCACCCGGTCCATCACGACGAGCTGGCAGCTCGGCCCCGGCACGTCGACGCCCTGCCAGAGCGAGAGCGTGCCGAAGAGGCACGTCTCCGGGTCGGCGGAGAAGTTCTTGATCAGCTCGCCCAGGGTGTCCTCGCCCTGGAGCAGGATGGGCGTGTCGAGCCGACCGCGCAGCGCCTCGGCCGCGGCCTGCGCGGCGCGCATCGACGAGAAGAGGCCGAGCGTCCGTCCGCCCGCCGCCTGGATGAGCTCGGTCAGCTCGTCCAGCATGTCGGCCCGGCCGCCCTCCCGGCCCGGCTGGGACAGGTGCCGGGCGACGTAGAGGATGCCCTGCTTGGGGTAGTCGAACGGCGAGCCGACGTCGACGCCCTTCCACTCCGGCAGGTCCTCGCCGGTCACGCCCTCGGGGGCGAGGCCGAGCGAGGCGCCCACCCCGTTGAAGTCGCCGCCGAGCTTGAGGGTGGCGGAGGTGAGGACCACGGACCGCTCGTTGAAGAGCTTCTCCCTCAGCAGCCCGGAGACCGAGAGCGGGGCCACCCGGAGGGACGCGCCGTATCGGTCGTGCCGCTCGTACCAGACCACGTCGTATTCGGAGCCGGCCACGATGCGCTCCGCGACGGCATGCACGTTCTCCACGGCCGCGAGGGCCTGCTTGCGGACGGCGTCCTCGTCCTGGACGGACTTGTCGCGCGTCGTGCCGAGCGCCGAGACGACCGTCCGCGCCGCGTCCCGCAGCGACACCAGGACGTAGCCGAGGTCCTCGGGGATCTCCTCCAGCCGCCCGGGCAGGGCCAGCTCCATCAGCCGCTCGAAGCTCTCGGCCGCCGTCTGGAGGGCGTCGGCCACCTTCTCGTCCACCAGCTTGGCGGCGCGCCGGACGGCCTGGTTGACGCGCCCCGGAGTGAGCTCGCCGGTGGCCACACCGGTGACGCGGGAGACCAGCTCGTGGGCCTCGTCGACGATCAGCACCTCGTGCTGAGGCAGCACCGGGGCGCCCTCGATGGCGTCGATGGCCAGCAGGGCGTGGTTGGTGACGACGACATCGGCGAGCTTGGCCCGCTCCCGGGCCGCCTCGGCGAAGCACTCCGCGCCGTAGGCGCACTTGGAGGCGGACAGGCACTCCCGCGAGGTGACCGAGACCTGGGACCACGCGCGGTCCGAGACGCCGGGGGTGAGGTCGTCCCGGTCGCCGGTCTCCGTCTCGTCCGACCAGTCGCGCAGGCGGAGCAGGTCCTTGCCGAGCTTGCTGGTCGGGGCCGCCGCCTCGAACGGGTCGAAGAGGCCGTCTTCCTCCTCCTGCGGCACGCCCTCGTGCAGCCGGTGCAGACAGAGGTAGTTGGACCGGCCCTTGAGCATGGCGAACTGGGGGCGCCTGCGCAGCAGCGGGTGCAGCGCCTCGACGGTCCGCGGCAGATCGCGCTCGACGAGCTGGCGCTGGAGCGCGAGGGTCGCGGTGGCGACCACCACCCGCTCCCCGTGCGCCAGGGCGGGCACGAGGTAGCCGAGGGACTTTCCGGTGCCCGTGCCCGCCTGGACCAGCAGGTGCGAGGTGCCGTCGATGGCCTCGGCGACCGCCTCGGCCATGGTGACCTGGCCGGGGCGCTCGGTGCCGCCGACCGCGGTGACGGCCGCGTGCAGCAGGGCGGTGAGGTCGGGCCGGGACCCGGACGGGGCGGGGGACGCGGAGGGCGCGGGGGTGGCAGTCATAGCCTCACCAGCCTACGGGGCGGCACCGACATCGCGGGCCCCGTCCGCGACAAGCGCCCCGCTCCGCCACCCGGCGCCACCGCGCCCGCCCGTCTCATCGCCCGGGCCGGGCAAGGGGGTTGGCGATCGTGACGTACGGCGGCCCGGCGCCGTCCCCGGCCAGCTCGCCCAGCAGGTGGGCCGGGCAGCGCAGGGTGGGCGCGTCCAGCAGGCGGCGCGGCAGGGACGAGCGCGTCGCGTCCGGCCCGGTGGCGGCGCGGGCGAGGAACCGGCGCAGGGCCGCGAGCAGGATCCGTTCGTCGGCGAGCCGCTGGGAGCCGAAGGCGCCGATCAGGCCGAGGAGGTTGTCACAGCCGAGGTCGTGGGCGAACCGCTCGTCGGCCGTTCCGTCCGGCAGGAAGGCGTCCTCTTCCTCCGGGACGGCGAGCGCGGGCAGCCGGGCGGTGAGCGCCTCGCGCGCGGACTCCCGGAACGCGGCCCGCTGGCCGCCGCGGTACCGGCCGCCGACCGGCCAGCCGTCCCGGTCCAGCAGGACGAGGGTGTTCTGCTGGTGCGCGGCCGGGACGACGCCCGCCTCGCCGTCGAGCCAGAGGAGCGGGCGGACGACCGCCCCGAGATAGCGCAGGAACCATTCGACGGCGATCATCGCGGCCGGGCGGCCGGTGCGCAGGGCGAGCCGCTGGACGGTCTCGGCGAGGCGGGAGGACACGGCCGGGTGCCCGGCCGGTGCCGTCCGGCCCGGCCAAGGGCGGAGCGAGGTCAGCCCGGCGAGGCAGACGGCGTCGTCGCCCGGGCCGAAGGGGTTGTGGCGGAGGACCGCCGCGAGGCCGGGCGCCGGGGCGCCTTCCGGGGTGTCGACGGCGAGCCAGGCCGGGTCGCGGACCACGTCGAAGCCCAGGCCGCCGGGGCAGGCCGCGCGCCAGCGCTCGGCGAGGCCGCCGCGCAGCAGCCGGTGCAGGGCGACGCCGCGGCGCAGTTCCGCCCGGCCGAGCTCCCGCGTGCGGCCGGCCAGGCGCACCCCGAGCGAGAGCTTGATCATCACGGGGGCGTCCGGGCGGTGCACCGTGCGGACGGACGAGGTCGGGTACCAGGGCGCCCCGTGCGGCCCCAGGTCGTGGAGGAGTCCGGCGTCGAGGAGCTCGGCGACGGCGGGGCGGCAGCGGACGTCGCGGGCCTGCCACGGGTGGAGGGGCAGCGGCACGGTGTCGGGCGGGAGGTGCGGCCCGTGCTCCGCGGGCAGGAGCCGCGCGGCGAGCGTCGCCGCCTCGACGGGCCGGCCGCGTTCGGTCCAGGCCGAGTCGGCGGCCAGGACGGACCGGTGGACGGCCAGCCAGTGCAGCGGGAAGCCGCCCCGGCACTCGGGCGCGTGGCGCGGGGACTCGGCGGCGGTGAAGCCCTCTCGGCTGTGGGGCGCGGGGTGCCAGGGGTGCCCTTGGAACGACGCCTGCTCGCCGTGGAGGAAGAAGGCGTCGGTGGCGGGGTCGGCCGGGCGGGCCCGGCGCTCCTCGACGAACACGGCCGCCCGGCGTACGGAGTCGGCGACCCGGCCGGCCAGCGCGGCGACGCTCCCCCCGCCCCTGGCGTAGACGGCCTCGCGGCCGAGGAGGGCGGCCAGGGTGACGGCGTCGAGGGCGGGGGCGTCGTCCGGGGCGCGCAGGAGCGTCGGGGCCCCGAAGCGGTGCCGCCCGGTGGGCGACCAGTAGCGGACGGGGACGTGCAGGACGTTTCCGTCGGTGGCGAGCGGGAGTTGCAGGCAGCCGCCGGGCGGGCGGTCGACGTCGTGCTCGCGTACCCAGCAGCGCAGGAGGCCGTCGACGGCCGCGTTGTCGGCCGCCGTCGCGGGATCGGGGTGGTCGAGGGGGTCGGGGTGCTCCGGGCAGTCGAGGCGGTCGGAGGACTCGGCGGAGGCACATGGGTCTGCCGGGACGCCGGTCGCCCGCTCACCGTTCCGCGGCGCGGGACGGGGGATGCCCGGTGCGCCAGGCGTCTGCGATGGCGCCTGGAATGCGCGAGCTACCGGAGTCACCGACGTGGCGGGGCGTGCGTTCATACGGTGCGGCGGGCCGAGCCGTCGGGCGGGGCCTCGCCTGCCTCCTTCCGCGGGCTGACGGGGTGCCGTGGGATCGTGGGGCGGTGAATGCCCGAAGACTTCGCCGAAGTGCCGCCGGATGCCGGTGCGGCGGGAACCGAGGCCGGGCCGACGGCCGGGGTCGAGGCCGGGTCTGCGGCTGCGGCTGCGGCTGCGGCTGCGGCTGCGGCTGCGGCTGCGGCTGCGGCTGCGGTCGAGGATGGGCCGGGGGAAGCGGCCGGGACGGGTTCGACGGTGGCCGCCGGGCCGGGGGCCGACGCTGCGACGGAACCGGCGGTCGAGGTCGGGCCGGAGGCCGCGGCCCGAGCGCGGCCGGAAGCCGAGGCGGGGTCGGTGACCGCGATCGAGACGCAGCCGGAGACCGAGGCCGTACCCGAGGCCCAGGCCGAAGCCGAGCCGGTGGCGGAGCCCAAGCCTGTGGGCGTGGCCGAGCCCGTAGGGGCGGCCGGGGCCGGGCCGATGGCGCCCGGTGCTCCGGGGGGCGCCGCTCCGGTGGGGGTTTCACCGACGGTCCCGCGTGTCGTGGTGTCCGCCCGGCGTCCTCCGGAGACCACTCGTCCTGGCGCGGTTCCCGCAGCGAGCCCTCGATCAGCCGGACCGGATGGGGTTGCAGCCGTCGGGGACATCGGCCGTACGGCCGGCACCGCCACCGGGCCGCCCGCCCGGGATCCCCCGCCTACCGCGCCGACCGCGTCGGTGAAGCGGTCGAGCACGGCTTCCGCCTGCTCGTCGGTGATGGTGAGGGGCGGCAGGAGGCGCAGCAGGCGCGGATCGTCGCCGTCCGTTCCGACGAGCAGGCCGCGGCGGAGGCAGGCGCGGCGGACCGCCTCGGCCGCGGCGGCGTCGGCACAGGTGACGTCCAGCAGCAGGCCGCGGCCGTGGGCGCCGGTGACCGCGGCGTGGTCCGCGACGGCCCGGCGGAGCCGGAGCAGCATCCGCGCGCCCAGGGCCGCGGCCCGTGGGGCCAGGCCGTTCTCCCGGACGTACCGCAGCGTGGCCGCGCCGGCCGCCAGGGCCGGCCGGTTGCCGTGGGCGTCCTCCGCCGGGAGGGCGGCGGGCACGTCGTCGCCGTGGACGAGGACGGCGAGCGGCAGTCCGCCGCCGATCGCGCCGGCCAGGATCATGGCGTCGGGGACGCGGCCGGTGTGCTCCACACCCCAGAAGGCGCCCGTCCGCCCGAGGCCGGTGCGCGTCTCGTCGGCGACGAGGAGGGTACGGCCGCCTCCTCCTGCTTCGCCGGGCACGGCCCGGGCAGGGCCCACGGAACCGCCGGACGGCACCCGAGGTGCGGCGGCGGCGCGGGTCGGGCGGTCCTCTCCGTCCCGGCCGGGTGAGCTGCCGGGGAGCGCCCGCGCGACGGCGGCGCCGCCGGCCGGAGGCTCGTCCCCGCCGCTCCCGACAGGCGCGGCCCCCGGACGTCCGGCGAGCGCCCGGGCCGCGGCGACGTCCCGTGCCCCGAGGGAACCCGCACCGCCGAAGGCCCCGGCGGGGCCGGCGGTCATGCCGACGACGGTGAGGCCGCCGCCACGGAATCCGTCGGCTCCCTCCTCACCGGGGACGATCTCGACGAGCCCGTCGGCCAGCGCCCGCGCCGCCGCGAGCGCCGCCTCCCGGGTCGGCGCGCAGAAGCGGAGCCGGGCGCCGTCCGCCAGCCGGCCGGGCAGGGTGGCCCGCAGCTCGTCGGCGAAGACCTCGGCCGGCGGAACGCCACGGGCGAGCGCCGAGCGGACGGCCTCCCGGACGACCGGGTGGTGGTGACCCAGGACGAGCGCGCCGCCGCCCGGGAAGCAGTCGAGGTAGCGGCGGCCGTCGGCCGCCTCGACCGTCAGGCCCCGGGCGCGCACCGGGACGACGGGCAGCGGGCAGGCGTACGCGCGGGCCGCGGCCTCCCGGCGCGGGCCGCCCCGTCCCGCCGAGAGCACTGCCGGTGGCTGGGTCAAGGCCACGACCTGTGTCCTCCTCCTGTTGAACGCCGGACGTCCCCCGTACGTACCAACGACGCGGGGCCGTCCGGAACACGGCCCGCGCCCGAGAAGGTGCGGCGCGTGCCACACCGGAACCGGCGCGCCGCCCCGGCCCGTCCCCCGGGGCGGCGGCGTAGGGTGTCCCTGCCCCGTCACCGGGGCGGTGCATGACAAGTCCGTCCCCGGGCGGACGCGCGCACCCGCACACGTGTCACCGAACGGGGGAGAACACTCCATGTCATCCCAACGCCCGCCCGTCGACCGCAGGCCGGGACGCCGGCGGGGGCCGCGCGCTCTGGCCGCGGTCGCCGTCGCGTCCGTGCTGGCGCTGACCACCGCCTGCGGCCCGTCCGACGACGAGGCCAAGGCGGGCGGCGGCGACAAGCCCACCGCGTCCGCGAGCGCGCAGGGCCTGGAGGGGCTCAAGCTGCCCAAGGGGCTGACCCTCCAGGACCTGGACAAGTGGAAGGGCGGCGCCTGGAAGAAGTGGGACAAGGAGCGGTGGCTGCGGGAGGCCCGGGACTTCATCAACCCGATCATCGAGGGGCACTGGAAGCCCGACTCGATGAAGGACGCCCGTTCCAGTGACAAGACCGTCAAGGACGCGCCGGGCACTCCCCCGGGCGACTCGTCCCAGGGCGACCAGGGCGTCACCGACCCGGAGCCGCGCCCGGTCAAGGCCCGTGAGGTGAAGCGGCCGTACAGCCACAACGCCGCACCGGTCGGCAAGGTCTTCTTCGACAGCCCCCAGGGCCACATGGTCTGCTCGGCGACGGTCGTCAAGGACCCGGCACACCCGGGCAAGTCCAACATGGTGTGGACGGCGGGCCACTGCGTGCACGCGGGCCAGAAGGGCGGCTGGTACCGCAACATCGCCTTCGTGCCGTCCTACAACAACCAGGGCCTGCCCGCCTCGCGGGTGAACACCGCGCCGGCGCGGCAGGTCGCGCCGTACGGCGTGTGGTGGGCGGACTGGGCGCAGACCTCCAGCCAGTGGATCGCCCAGGGCGCGTCCAGCGGCGGCGCGGGCGCCCCGTACGATTTCGCCGTGCTGCACGTGAAGCCGGAGCAGGGCTCGGGCAAGTCGCTGGAGGAGACCGTCGGCAGCGCGCTGGCCGTGGACTTCGACGCGCCGCGGGTGAAGTCCATCCCGTCGATGGGGGCGTGGGGCTACCCGGCCGCGCCGCCGTTCGACGGCCAGCGGATGTACGACTGCGTCGACCGGCCGGGGCGGCTCACCCTGGACAGCGCGCAGCCGACGATGTACCGCATCGGCTGCACGATGACCGGCGGTTCCTCGGGCGGCGGCTGGTTCCGCGTCGGCCCGGGTGGCAAGGCGGTGCTGGTGTCCAACACCTCCGTCGGCCCGTCCGACAGCCGCTGGCTCGCAGGGCCGCACCTGGGCCCGGAGGCCAAGGGCATCTACCAGGCCGTCAGCAAGAAGTTCGCGGCGACGCGCTGACGAACCGCGTACGGCGAAGGGCCCGTCCCCCGAGGGGGGCGGGCCCTTCGCCTATGGCGTCGCTCAGGCGGCCTGGACGAACGGCCGCAGCTCCGCGGCCAGTTCCTCGTGCACCCGGGCCCGGACCAGGGTGCCCTCCGCGGTGTGCTCCTCGGAGAGGATCTCGCCCTCGGAGTGGATCCGCGCGGTCAGCGAGCCCTGGGTGTACGGCACCAGCGCCTCGACCTCGATCGCCGGGCGGGGCAGCCGCTCGTCGATGAGGGCGAGCAGCTCGTCGATGCCCTCGCCGGTGCGGGCGGAGACCGCGATCGCGTTCCGCTCGACGCGCAGCAGGCGCTGCAGGGTGAGCGGGTCGGCCGCGTCGGCCTTGTTGACCACGACGATCTCGGGGACGTCGAGCGCGCCCACGTCGCGGATCACCTCGCGGACCGCCGCCAGCTGCTCCTCCGGCGCCGGGTGCGAGCCGTCCACCACGTGCAGGATGAGGTCGGAGTCGCCGACCTCCTCCATGGTGGAGCGGAACGCCTCGACGAGGTGGTGCGGCAGGTGGCGGACGAAGCCGACGGTGTCGGCGAGGGTGTAGAGCCGGCCGCCGGGCGTCTCGGCCCGCCGGACGGTCGGGTCCAGGGTGGCGAACAGGGCGTTCTCCACCAGGACGCCGGCGCCGGTGAGCCGGTTGAGCAGCGAGGACTTGCCCGCGTTGGTGTAGCCGGCGATGGCGACCGAGGGCACCTTGTTGCGGCGGCGCTCCTGGCGCTTGATGTCGCGCCCGGTCTTCATCTCCGCGATCTCCCGGCGCATCTTCGCCATCTTCTCGCGGATCCGCCGCCGGTCCGTCTCGATCTTGGTCTCACCGGGACCGCGGGTGGCCATACCGCCGCCCGAGGAACCGGAGCCACCGCCACCCATCTGCCGGGACAGCGACTGACCCCAGCCGCGCAGCCGGGGCAGCATGTACTGCATCTGCGCGAGGGAGACCTGCGCCTTGCCCTCACGGGACTTGGCGTGCTGGGCGAAGATGTCGAGGATCAGGGCGGTCCGGTCGACCACCTTGACCTTGACGACGTCTTCGAGGTGGATGAGCTGGCCGGGGCTGAGCTCACCGTCGCAGACGACGGTGTCGGCGCCGGACTCCAGGACGATGTCCCGCAGCTCCTGGGCCTTGCCGGAGCCGATGTACGTGGCCGGGTCCGGCTTGTCGCGGCGCTGGATCACGCCGTCGAGGACGAGGGCGCCCGCGGTCTCCGCGAGCGCGGCGAGCTCCGCCAGGGAGTTCTCGGCGTCCCGCACCGTGCCGGACGTCCAGACGCCGACCAGCACCACGCGCTCCAGGCGCAGCTGCCGGTACTCGACCTCGGTGACGTCCTCCAGCTCGGTGGACAGGCCCGCGACGCGGCGCAGAGCCGCGCGCTCGGAGCGGTCGTACTGGTCCCCGTCCCGCTCCCCGTCGATCTCGTGGCTCCAGGCGACGTCCTCTTCCATCAGGGCGTCGGCCCGAAGGCTCTCCGGGAGGCTCTGCCGGTCCTGGGGAAGGGAAGAAGTGGAGGTCATGTGATCCTTTGCTTCGTCGGGTCGTGCTGAAGCGCACGGTGGTGCCCCCGGCGGGGGCCCACACGTCGACAACGCCCGACGGCCCCCGGTGATTCCCGGGACCCGCGCCGCGCCCGCCGACCCGACGATGGTCCCATGCCGCGTGGGGGCCGTCACGCGGGTTTCCGGGTGACCTTCCAGTCGGGGTGGCCGGGCATGGGCGGGGTGGCGGCGTCGTACAGCCAGGGGCGCAGGAAGCCGGAGAGGTCCCGGTGGGCGGCCTTCGAGGCGAGGGCGACGAAGTCGGCGGTGGTCACCGTCCGGTCCGCGTACCGGTCGACCCAGGCGCGCTCCAGCTCCTCGAAGGCGTGGGCGCCGATCTCCTGCCGGAGGGCGTAGAGCACCAGGGCGCCGCCGTCGTAGACGACCGGCCGGAAGATGGCGACCTTCTTGCCGGGGGCGGGCTGCTTCAGGGCGGCCGGCGGGCCGCCGTCGACGCGCATGAGGTCGGAGTACTGGTACGCGCGGCGCATCCGGTCGACCAGCTTGCGGCCGCCCTTGTGCTCGGCGTACTCGGCCTCGTACCAGGTGGCGTGCGCCTCGTTGAGCCAGAGGTCGCCCCAGGTGCGGGGGGTGACGCTGTCGCCGAACCACTGGTGGGCCAGCTCGTGGACCATGACCGACTCCAGGTACCAGGCCGGGAGGGACCGCTTGGTGAACAGGTCGCTCTCGAAGAGGGAGAGGGTCTGGGTCTCCAGCTCGAAGCCGGTCGTCGCCCCGGCGAGGAGCACGCCGTAGTTCTCGAACGGGTAGGGGCCGAGCCGCCGCTCCAGCCAGGTCAGGTGCTCCGGGGTCTTGGCGACCCAGGGCGCCAGCCGCTCCCGTTCGCCCGCCGGCACCACGCTGCGCAGCGGGAGGCCGTGCGGGCCGGTGGACTCAAGGACGGCCGAGCGGCCGATGGCGACCTGGGCCAGCTCGGTGGCCATGGGGTGGCGGGTGCGGTACGTCCAGGTGGTGGTCGCGCCCCGGGTGGTGCGGCCGGTGGCGACGCCGTTGGCGACCACCGTGAGCTCCTTGGGGGCGCGGATCCGGAAGGTGAAGTCCGCCTTCTCTGAGGGGTGGTCGCTGCCGGGGAAGACGCGGTGCGCGGCGTCCGCCTGGTTGGCCATGACGAGGCCGTCCTTGGTGGTGACCCAGCCGCCCTCGCGGCTGCCCCGGGGGTCACTGGTGTGGCGGACGGTGATGGTGAAGGGGGTGTGGCGGCGCACCGGGCGGGCGGGGGTGACGACGAGGTCCTCCTCTACGGGGGTGAACGCGGCGCTCGCCCCGTTCACCTCGACCGACCGCACGGTGCCGCGGGCGAAGTCGAGGTTGAACCGCTCCAGCCGCTCGGTGGACCGGGCCTCGATCGTGGTGACGGCGTCCAGCGGCTTGTCGTTCCCCCGGTAGTCGAAGGCGAGGGCGTACTCGGTGACGTGGTACCCCGGATTGCCGAGGTGGGGGAAGAGCCGGTCGCCGATGCCCAGCGGGACGGGCGGCGGCGCGGCGGCGGTCAGCAGCAGCAGCGGCACGGCGGCGGCGAGGGCGGTGCGGCGGAGCCGGCGGCGGTGCTGCGGGGGGCGTGGCCCGGGAGAGTGCGGCATGCGTCCACCGCTATCAGCGCGCCGGGGCCGGCGGGGGGCGGCGCGCGCGGTCCCACCCGTACGGGCGGCGCCTCGGGGGCGCGTACGCCCCTGGGGTCACGGCGCTCCCCGGACTCACAGGGGCGTGGCGGCGGGCCGGCCGGCGCGCCCCACGTCGTACACGCCGGGGACCCGGCGCATGGCACGCATCAGCTCGGGCAGGTGGGCGGCGTCCGGCAGTTGGAGTGTGTACGTGTGGCGGACGCGCTGCTCGTGCGGCGGCTCGACGGCCGCGGAGATGACGGCGACGCCTTCCGCCGCGATGGCCTCGGTGAGGTCGGCGAGCAGGTGCGGGCGGCTGAACGACTCGGCGCACAGGGTGACGCGGAAGTCCCCGGGCCCGGAGCCGTCGGGCCGGCGCCAGCGCACGGCGATCCGTCGCCGGCCGGCCGTGGTCATCCGGGCCACGGCCGGGCACTCGGCGCGGTGCACGGTCACGGCGCCGCCGCGCACGGCGAAGCCGGTGACCTCGTCCGGCGGCACGGGGGTGCAACAGCCGGCCAGCCGCACGCTGGCGTCGGCGAGCCCGGCCTCGGCGCAGCCGACCACGACCGGCTCCCGGGCGGCGGGCGCCGGGTCGCGGGGGCCGGGCCGGACGGCCGGGGGCTGGGACGGCCCGGGAGCCGCGCCGACGGGGCCGGCGTCCGCCGCCGGGTCGGGCGCCGGGTGGGTGGCGAACCAGCGGCCGATGGCGATCCGGGCGGCGGGCGTACGGGCGTGCTCACGCCAGCCGGGGGACGGCCCGGAGGCGGTGTCCGGGGACATCAGCAACTGGAGGGTGTCGCCGTCGCGCAGGACGGTCCCGAGGGCGACCAGCCGGCCGTTGACCCGGGCGCCGATACAGGTGTGGCCGCCCTGCCCGTACTGGGCGTACGCGGCGTCGACGCAGCTGGAGCCGGCCGGGAGGCCGATGGTGCCGCCGTCGGCGCGGAAGACGGTGATCTCGCGGTCCTGGGCGAGCTCGTCGCGGAGCGAGGTCCAGAAGGTGTCGGGGTCGGGGGCGGACCGCTGCCACTCCAGGAGGCGGGAGAGCCAGCCGGGACGGGTGGGGTCGACGCGCTCCCCGTCCGCCGCGTCGGGGTCCTCGCCGGCGGCGTAGGGGTTGCCGAGGGCGATCACGCCGGCCTCGGCGACCCGGTGCATCCGGTGGGTGCGGATGAGGACCTCGGCCACCTGGCCGGCCTCCCCGGCGATGGCGGTGTGCAGCGACTGGTACAGGTTGAACTTGGGGACGGCGATGAAGTCCTTGAACTCCGAGATGTACGGGGTGAAGCAGGTGTGCAGCTCGCCCAGGACGGCGTAGCAGTCGGCGTCCTCCGCGACGAGGACGAGCAGCCGCCCCAGGTCGGAGCCGGTCACCTCGCCGCGCTTGAGCCGCACCCGGTGGACGGAGACGAAGTGCCGGGGCCGGACCCGGACTTCGGCGGCGACCCCCGCCTCGCGGAGCACCGCGCGCACCCGCGCCGCCGTGGCCTGCAGCGGGTCCGGGCGATCGGCGTGGGCGAGGACGGTCTCCCGGGTGGCGGCGTACTCCTCGGGGTGCAGGATGGCGAAGACCAGGTCCTCCAGCTCGGCCTTGAGGACCTGGACGCCCAGCCGCTCGGCGAGCGGGATCAGCACGTCCCGCGTCACCTTGGCGATCCTGGCCTGTTTCTCGGGGCGCATCACGCCGAGGGTGCGCATGTTGTGCAGCCGGTCGGCGAGCTTGATGGACATCACGCGGACGTCGTTGCCGGTGGCCACCAGCATCTTGCGGAAGGTCTCGGGCTCGGCGGCGGCCCCGTAGTCGACCTTCTCCAGCTTGGTGACGCCGTCGACGAGGAACCGCACCTCCGCGCCGAACAGCTCGCCGACCTGATCGAGGGTCACCTCGGTGTCCTCGACGGTGTCGTGGAGCAGCGAGGCCGTCAACGTCGTGGTCTCCGCGCCGAGTTCGGCGAGGATCAGCGTGACGGCCAGCGGGTGGGTGATGAACGGGCCGCCGCTCTTGCGCGTCTGCCCCCGGTGCGAGGACTCCGCGAACAGATAGGCGCGGCGCAGGATGTCCAGGTCGGCCCCGGGGTGGTGGGCCCGGTGGGCCTTGGCCACGTGCTCCAGGGCGTCCGGCAGCCGGCCCCGGGCGCCCGAGCCGCCGAGCGCCGCGCGGCCCAGCCGTCTCAGATCGATCCGGGGGCCGCGCCTGCGGCGGCTGGGGCGTTCGTTCGTGGCCTCTGCGCTCATGGGCACCTCCGGCAGCGTCGACCGGCGGTCGGCGCACGCCGTCCGGGCCGGTGCTTGATGCTACCGAGCCCATCACGCACCGCTCACCCCCTCTCGCGCAGAGTGAACCGGATCACCCATTCGAGGGAGGCGTTCATCCGTAGATCCGACGAGACGGCCGGGAACGGCTTGCCGTCGGGGCTCCGGGCCGTCAGGAGGCGGTCAGCCAGGCGGCGTCGACGTGTCCCTCGGCCACGATCACGGCGGGGCCGGTCATCTCGACCGTGCCGTCCGGGAGCTCGGAGATGACCAGCCGTCCGCCGGGAACATCCACCGTGTAGGTGGCGGGCCGGCCGTCGGCGGCCGGGTCGGCGCCGTCGCGGCGGGCCGTCGCGACCATCACGGCGCAGGCGCCGGTGCCGCAGGAGCGGGTCTCGCCGGAGCCGCGCTCGTGGACGCGGAGGGCGACGTGGCGGGGGCCCCGGTCGACGACGAACTCGACGTTGACCCCGTCCGGGTAGGCGTCCGCCGGGCTCACGGCCGGGGCGTCGAACAGCTTCCCGGCGTGGGCGAGGTCCTCGACGAAGAGGACGGCGTGCGGGTTGCCCATGTTGACGTTGCGCGCGGGCCAGCTGCGGTCGCCGACGGTCACGGTGACCTCGCCGGCGGGGAGGGCCGCCCGGCCCATGGAGACGGTGACGGGGCCCGGCTCGCCGTCGGGGCCGTCCTTGGCGATGTGCGCGTGGCGCACGCCGGCCCGGGTGGCGATGGCCACGTCGCCCGCGTCGACGAGGCCGGCCCGCCGGAGGTAGCGGGCGAAGACGCGGACGCCGTTGCCGCACATCTCGGCGACGCTGCCGTCGCTGTTGCGGTAGTCCATGAACCACTCGGCCTCGGCGGCCATGGCCCGCGCCTCGGGGTGCGCGGCCGACCGGACGACCCGCAGGACGCCGTCGGCGCCGATGCCGGCCCGGCGGTCGCACAGCCGCGCGACGGCGGCCGGGGAGAGGTCGGTCAGCCCGTCGTGGTCCGGGATGATCACGAAGTCGTTCTCGGTGCCGTGGCCCTTGAGGAAGGGGATCTGCGCGGTGCTCACGTGTCGATGGTACGGCGGGCGGCGGCGGTGCCCTCCGGTGGTCCCGGCCCGGCGTCTCCGGCCGGCGGCCCCGGGGCCGCTCAGCGCAGCCGCGCCACGCGCCAGACGGCCAGCACGGTCACCAGGACGACGACGGTCGCGTACGCGGCCACGTACCGCCAGTCCGGACGGCGTCCGGAACCGCGCGGGGGCAGGCCGGGCCAGGTGTAGCCGACGCGGCGGGCGGCCATCACGCCCCAGCCGGCGGCGCAGCCGCAGATGAGGAGGCCGAGCATGGCGACGACCGGACCGCCGTCGCCGACCTCGAAGGCGAGCGGGAAGGCGAACATCAGCGAGCCGGTGACGGCGAGCACGACGATCGGCGCGACCTGCCAGACGCGGAGCCGGCGCGGCGGCCGCAGTTCGCGGAAGGACTCCGCCGTCCCGCCGTCGCCGCCCTCGGGGACGGAACCGTCCGTGGCGTCCGGGCCGTCCGGGGAGAGGCCGCCGGCGTCGTCCCCGGGCACCGCCGGGAGCGGTCGCTGCGGTCTGTCACGAGGGCCGGCCTCCATCGCCACGCGCCCTCCCAACCGGACTTCACGGCTCGATCGAAGACTGATGATGGCACGGTCCGACTGACCCGGATGACACGCGGCGCGTCCCGATGCCATCACGTGATCAGGCTGTGACCGCCCGTTCGACCAACGCCAGCGCGAGTGCCGGGAGTTCCGCGCGCCGGTCGGCGGCGCCGCTGAGCCAGTGGACGCGGGAGTCGCGGCGGAACCAGGAGTCCTGACGGCGCGCGAAACGCTTGGTGGCGCGTACGGTCTCGTCGCGCGCCTCGCGCTCGGTGCACTCGCCGGCGAGGAAGGCGAGCACCTGCTGGTAACCGAGCGCGCGCGACGCCGTGCGCCCCTCGCGCAGCCCCGCCCGCTCCAGCGCGCGCACCTCGTCGACGAGGCCGGCCTCCCACATGCGGTCGACGCGCGTGGTGATCCGCTCGTCGAGCTCGGGCCGCTCGACGTCGACGCCGATCTGCACGGTGTCGTAGACGGCCGTCTCGCCGGGCAGGTTGGCGGTGAACGGTTTCCCCGTGATCTCGATGACCTCCAGGGCGCGGACGATGCGGCGGCCGTTGCCGGGCAGGATGGCGCGGGCCGCCTCCGGGTCGGCGGCGGCCAGCCGGGCGTGCAGCACGCCGGGCCCGCGCTCGGCCAGTTCGTCCTCCAGGCGGGCCCGGACGGCCGGGTCGGTGCCCGGGAACTCCAGGGCGTCGATGGCCCCCTTGATGTAGAGGCCGGAGCCGCCGACGAGCACGGGGGTGCGGCCCTCGGCCAGCAGCCGGTCGATCTCGGCGCGGGCCAGCCGCTGGTACTCGGCGACGCTCGCCGCCTCGGTGACGTCCCAGATGTCGAGCAGCCGGTGGGGGATCCCCTGCCGCTCCTCGGCCGTCAGCTTGGCGGTGCCGATGTCCATGCCGCGGTACAGCTGCATGGAGTCGGCGTTGACGACCTCGCCGTCGAGGTGCCGGGCGAGCGCGACGCCGAGGTCGGACTTGCCGGCCGCGGTGGGGCCTACGACGGCGATGACCTGCGGTGCGGGGGCTGCGTTTCTCACCTCACCAGTCTCGCAAACACCGGGCCGCCCCTCGAACGAGCGACGTGACGCGACGCCCCCGGCCTCGTTGCCTGTTGCGAGGTTCCGACCGCCGGTTCGCAGGCCGGAGCCCGCGAGCGGCGCAATGGGACGCTCCGGGCGACCCGGGATTTCGCTCACACCAGTAAGGTAATGGAGTAGATATGGGCGTGTTTTCATGGCTTCGCCGCAAGCCGTCGCAGTCGTCAACGGAGGAGGCGGCGGCGGCCACCCGGACGGCGGAACCGGGCGACGGCGCCGGCGCGGAGGAGGCGGCCCCCGAGGCGGCCGAGACCCCGGCGGCCCCCGCGGCCGATGCCGCCGCGACCGGCTCCGCCGAGGACGCCGGGGCGGCCGAGGGCGGCGAGGGAGTCGACATCCCGAAGCAGCAGTCCGCGGACGAGGCGGCGGACAGCGAGGCCGGTGAAGGCGCCCGCCAGTAGCGCGCGGACCGCGCGCGGGAGAGAGCGAGGGTAGGTGCCCATGGGCCTGTTCGACGATCTGAAGGCCAGGATCGGTCCGGTGAAGGACAAGGTCGGCGGCCTCGTGCAGCAGCACGGGGACAAGATCGAGCAGGGGCTGGACAAGGCCGCGCGGATGGTCGACTCCAAGACCGACGGCAAGTACAGCAGCCAGATCAGGACCGGTACCGGCAAGGCCAAGGAGGCGCTCGGCCGGCTGGCCGAGTCCGAGGGCCCCAAGGGCGACACCGGGTCCCGGGGCTCCGAAGCCTCCTGACCACCGCGCCCGTATACGGCTCCCGGGTCAGGACCACACCGCGACGTGGTACCCCACCCCGTACGGCGCCTCCTCGTACAGCGGCCGGCCGCTCAGCCCGGCGCCTTCCGCCGCGCCCGCGAGCACCTGCCAGGCGGGCCGGCCGGCGGCCCGCAGCTCGCGGGCGGTCGTGGGGTCGAGGGCGGCGAGGGCGGCGGTGTCTGCGGCGCCCAGGGCCGCCGCGCAGGCCGCGTCGAAGCCCTCCGCGCGCTCGTCGAGGTAGCCGGGCGCCTTCACCGTGCGGCAGGCGCTGCCGTCACCCATGACCAGCAGCGCCACGCGGTCCTCCGGAGCGGCCAGCTCCCGGCCGGCGGCGAGGCAGCCGGCGGGGTCGAGGGACTCGGCCACGCCGAGCCCGGTCACCGGGGCGGCCGACCAGCCGGTGCGCTCCAGCAGCCAGGCGGCGACGGCCAGCGACAGCGGGAGCGGCCGGCCGTCGGCGTCCCCCCGGCCCAGCCGCACGTCCAGGGCCACCCCGAAGCCGCGGAACGAACCGCGCGCGCCCTCGGCGTAGCGGCCCTCGCCGCCCGGACCGGCGGGCCCGGCCACGACGAGGCGGTCGGGCCGGGCGGCGGCCAGGACGGCGACGGCGTCCAGGCAGGCGGCCCGCAGCGGGTCGAGCTCCGGGGCCGCACCGGCGGCGACCTCGGGTACGAGCAGCGGCGGGCAGGGGCACACGGCGGCGGCGACGAGCATGTCCGGAACCCTAGCGCCCTTCCCCCGCTCAGTCGCAGCCGCAGCCCGCGGCGGCCGGGGCCGGGGACGGCGCGGGGGCGCCGATGGTCGGGATGCCGAGCAGCACGCCCTTCGGCTTCGCCGCGGCGGCGGCGTTGCGCTTCTCCCAGGCGTCGCCGGCCCGGGTGCGGCGCACGCCCTTGGCCGGGCCCTCGGCCAGCAGGTGGTGCGGGGCGGCGTAGGTGATCTCGACGGTCACCACGTCACCCGGGCGGACCGGCTCGTCGGGCTTGGTGAAGTGGACGAGGCGGTTGTCGGGCGCCCGGCCGGAGAGCCGCCGGGTGGCGTCGTCCTTCCGGCCCTCGCCCTCGGCGACCAGGATCTCCAGGGTCCGGCCGACCTGCTTCTTGTTCTCCTCCCAGGAGATCCGCTCCTGGAGCTCCACCAGCCGCTCGTAGCGCGCCTGCACGACCTCCTTGGGAATCTGGCCGTCCATGGTCGCGGCAGGAGTGCCGGGGCGCTTGGAGTACTGGAAGGTGAACGCCTGGGCGAAGCGCGCCTCGCGGACCACGTGCATGGTCTGCTCGAAGTCCTCCTCGGTCTCGCCGGGGAAGCCGACGATGATGTCGGTGGAGATCGCGGCGTCCGGCATGGCGGCGCGCACCTTGTCGATGATGCCGAGGAAGCGCTCCTGGCGGTACGAGCGGCGCATCGCCTTCAGGACGGTGTCCGAGCCCGACTGGAGCGGCATGTGCAGCTGCGGCATCACGTTGGGCGTCTCGGCCATCGCGGCGATCACGTCGTCGGTGAAGTCGCGCGGGTGCGGCGAGGTGAAGCGGACGCGCTCCAGGCCCTCGATTTTGCCGCAGGCGCGCAGCAGCTTGGAGAACGCCTCGCGGTCGCCGATGTCGGAGCCGTAGGCGTTGACGTTCTGCCCGAGCAGGGTGATCTCGCTGACGCCCTCGGCGACCAGCGCCTCCACCTCGGCGAGGATGTCGCCGGGGCGGCGGTCCTTCTCCTTGCCGCGCAGCGCGGGGACGATGCAGAAGGTGCAGGTGTTGTTGCAGCCGACGGAGACCGAGACCCACGCGGCGTACGCGCTCTCGCGCCGGGTCGGGAGGGTGGACGGGAACGCCTCCAGCGACTCGGCGATCTCGACCTGCGCCTCCTCCTGGATCCGGGCGCGCTCCAGCAGCACGGGCAGCTTGCCGATGTTGTGCGTGCCGAAGACGACGTCGACCCACGGCGCCTTCTTGACGATGGTGTCGCGGTCCTTCTGCGCCAGGCAGCCGCCGACGGCGATCTGCATGCCGGGGCGCCGGGTCTTCATCGGGGCGAGCCGGCCGAGGTTGCCGTAGAGCTTGTTGTCGGCGTTCTCGCGGACGGCGCAGGTGTTGAAGACGACGACGTCGGCGTCGCCCTCGGCGGTGTTCTCGGGGGCGCGGACGTAGCCCGCGTCCTCCAGCAGGCCGGAGAGCCGCTCGGAGTCATGGACGTTCATCTGGCACCCGTAGGTGCGGATGAGATAGGTCTTGGTCGAGGGCACGTCGTGGCTCCGGTCGCTGCTGGTCATGCGTACAAGGGTAGGCGGTGTGCCGGATGACCTCCTCCGTCCCGGAACATCGGGCTCCGCTCCGCGCCCGCGGCGGTTCCGGCGCCCGGCCCGACCCCCGCGGGTTCCCGTCCGCGCGGAGCGGGTCCGCCCCCGCGCGGGCCTGGCGTCCCCCGGCGCGCGCTGGCAGGATCCGCCCATGGCACCCCGTACCCCCTTGGTCAGGCGTCGCACCGTATGGGCGGGTGGCCTGTCCGCCGTCCTGCTCGCGCTGCTGACCTGGTCGCTGGCCGCCCCGCCGGAGGACCCGGCGCCCGGCGGGCGCGTCACCGTCGCCACGGGGGTGCCGTCCGGCGTCTACACCAAGTACGGCGCGCTGCTCAAGGAGGACCTGGCCCGGGACCTCCCGGACCTGGACGTCCGGCTGCGCCTGAGCACCGGCTCCGTCGACAATCTGCGGCAGCTCACGTCGGGCGACGCCGACTTCGCGATCGCGACCGCCGACGCCGCCGCGGACTACGTCGACAACGAGCGTCCGGGAAGCGGCCGGCTGCGGGCCTGCGCCCGCCTCTACGACGACTACATGCAGCTCGTGGTGCGCAAGGACGCCGCGACCCAGACGGTCCGGGACCTCAAGGGGCTGCGGGTCGGCGTGGGGGCCGAGGGCTCCGGGGTGCAGCTGATCACCAGGCGGCTGCTCCAGGCCGCCGGCCTGGACTTCGCCAAGGACATCACCCCGGTCCAGGTCGGCATCGACCGGATGCCGGACCTCCTGGAGAAGGGCGAGATCGACGCCTTCTTCTGGTCCGGCGGGCTGCCCACCAACGCCGTCCTGTCGCTCAGCCGCCGGATGCCCGTACGGCTGGTGCAGCTCGGGGACCTGATCGGCCCGCTGCGCACACTGGGCCGCGAGACCCGCTTCTACCGGGCCGCGGTGATGCCGGTGGACGCCTACCCGGCCATGCGGGCCTCCGAGGTGGTGAAGACCATCGCGATCGCGAACCTGCTCATCACCACCGAGGACACCGACGCGCGCCTCACCGAGGGCGTGACGCGCACGGTGATAGGGAGCCGGGACCGGATCGGCGAGGTGGTGCACGCGGCGCAGCGGGTGGACCTGCGCACGGCGGTCTTCACCGACCCGCTGCCCCTGCACGCGGGGGCGCGGCGCTACTACGTGTCGTCGAAGCCCTGACGGGCGTACGGCGTGCGGGGGCGGGGGCGGGGGCGCCTGGCTACGGCTTCTCGCGCGGGACGTCGATGGCGACCCGCAGTCCGTGCGGCTCGTTGCGCGCGTAGGCGAGGCCCGCGCCGCCCGCGGTGAGCAGGGTGCGGGCGATGGAGAGGCCCAGGCCGGACCCCGAGACGTTCTGGTGCCGGCCGCTGCGCCAGAAGCGGTCGCCGACGCGGGCGAGCTCCTCGTCCGTCAGGCCCGGCCCCTCGTCGGCGACCGTGATGACGACGCGGTCCCCCGCCGCCTCCAGGGCGACCTCGACCCGGGCGCCCTCCGGCGTGAACTTGAGGGCGTTGTCCACGACGGCGTCGAGCGCGCTGGACAGCGCGACGGGGTCGGCCCAGCCCGTGGCCGCCGCCGGGCCCGTATAGACCAGGGCCACCCGCTCGCGTTCGGCCACCGGCGACCAGGCGCCCACCCGGTCGGCGACGAGCTCCGCGATGTCCGTCAGCTGGAGGTCCCCGGCGGCGTGTTCGGCGAGCGCGAGGTCGAGGAGGTCGTCCAGCACCCGGGCCAGCCGTTTGCCCTCGGTGCGCACGGAGGCGATCTCCTCGTGCCCCTCGGGCAGGTCCAGCGCCAGCAGCTCGATCCTCAGCAGCAGGGCCGCGAGCGGGTTGCGCAGTTGGTGCGAGGCGTCCGCGACGAACGCCCGCTGCTGTTCCAGGGACTCCTCGACGTTGTCGGCCATCTCGTTGAAGGAGCGGGCGAGCCGCCGGAGTTCCGGCGGGCCGCTGTCGGCCGCCACCCGGGAGCTCAGCCGGCCGCCGGCCACGCCGTGCGCGGCGGCGTCCAGGGTGCGGACGGGCCGCAGCACCCAGCCGGTGAGCCGGAACGCGGCGACGACGGCGAGCAGCATCGCCGCCGACTCCCCCACCAGGATCAGCAGCCACTTGTGCAGGATCCAGGAACGCAGCGCCCCGGTGGGCGAGTCGGTGACGACCACCGCGACCACGTCACCGTCGCGGATCACCGGGGACGCGACGGTGAGCCGGCGGCGGTCCCAGGGCCAGACCTGCTCCGGGTCGTGGCTGCGCCGGCCGGCCAGCGCCTCCTGGAAGGCCCGCCGCCCCTCGGCGTCGGGCGGCCCCGCCCAGTTGTGCGGGGCGGCGGCCATGGCGCTGCCGTCCCGGTAGAAGACGCCGGCGCGTATGTCGTACAGGTCCTCGTAGCGGCGCAGTTCGGCCCGCAGGGTGAACAGTCGTTCGTCCACGTCGGCGGCGGTCTCGAACGGCCGGGTGGTGACGTACTGGGCGAGCGAGGCGAACCGGGCGGTGTCGTCGATCCGGTCGACCACCAGGCGCTGCTGCTGCACATTGGCCAGGCCGGCGCCGAGCGGCAGGCCGAGGGCGATCAGCACGCCGGCCATGAGGACGATGAGCAGGGGGAGGAGTCGGGCGCGCACAGGGGTGTCACGCCGAGGGGACGACGATTTTGTACCCGACGCCCCTGACCGTCTCGATCAGGGCGGGCATGCGGAGTTTGCCCCGGAGTGACGCGATGTGCACCTCCAGCGTCCGTCCCGTCCCCTCCCAACTGGTCTGCCACACCTCGCTGATGATCTGCTCCCGGCGGAAGACGACACCGGGGCGTTGGGCGAGCAGCGCCAGCAGGTCGAACTCCTTGCGGGTGAGGGGGACCGCCAGCCCGTCCACCGAGACGCGCCGGGTGGGCAGTTCGATGGTCAGGCCGCCCAGTCGGAGGGTGCTGCCCGGCGCCTCGTCCGGCCCGGGTCCGGCGCCCGGCCCCGGCGGGGTGCGCCGGGCGACGGCGTGGATACGGGCCAGCAGTTCGCCGGTGTCGTACGGCTTGACGACGTAGTCGTCCGCGCCCAGGTTCAAGCCGTGGATCTTGGAACGGGTGTCGGCCCGCGCGGTGACCATGATGACGGGAGTGCCGGTGCGCTTGCGGATCCTGCCGCAGACCTCGAACCCGTCCTGGTCGGGCAGCCCGAGGTCGAGCAGGACGACCCCGAACGGCGCGCCGTCGCCCGGCAGCAGGGCCTGCAGGGCCTCCTCGCCGTTCCGGGCGTGGGTGACGGCGAAGCCGTGCCGGGCCAGTACGGCCGACAGGGCCGCGGCGACGTGGTCGTCGTCCTCCACCAGCAGCAGTCTCATCGTCCTCCGTCGTCCTCCGTCTGCGGTCGCCTGCTTCGCCTGTGTTCGTCTGCGTTCGGCAACACCGCATCCACGCCGATGGACGCGGCGCGCGTCAAGGGGGTGCGGCCCGCCCGGGGGCTTCCGTTATCCAGCCGGTACGCCCCCGCACGCGCTTCACGCCCCCCTCACGCACGGTGTACGGCCGCAGCCGGATCGTTATGCTCAATTTCAGCTCAGATGTAATGACGCTGGTCGGGGCGGCTCACTACTGTCCTCTCATTCGAGGAGGACGGAGCGAGGAACGCCGATGAGCGAAGCACCGGTGACCAAGGACGCCAAGGCCGCCGAGGACACCGCCCCCGCCGGGGAGCCACTGGTCGTCCTGGACAAGGTCAACAAGCACTTCGGGCAACTGCATGTCCTCCAGGACATCGACCTCACCATCGCCCGGGGCGAGGTGGTCGTCGTCATCGGCCCGTCCGGTTCCGGGAAGTCGACGCTGTGCCGGACGATCAACCGGCTGGAGACGACGGACTCCGGCTCGATCACCATCGACGGCCGGCCGCTGCCCCAGGAGGGCCGGGAGCTGGCGCGGCTCCGCGCCGACGTGGGCATGGTCTTCCAGTCCTTCAACCTGTTCGCGCACAAGAGCGTTCTGGACAATGTGACGCTCGGTCAGATCAAGGTCCGGAAGAAGGACCGGAAGACGGCCGAGGCCACCGCCCGCGCCCTCCTCGACCGGGTGGGCGTCGGCGCCCAGGCGGACAAGTACCCGGCCCAGCTCTCCGGCGGCCAGCAGCAGCGCGTGGCCATCGCCCGCGCGCTGGCCATGGACCCCAAGGTGATGCTCTTCGACGAGCCGACCTCCGCCCTGGACCCGGAGATGATCAACGAGGTGCTGGAGGTGATGCAGCAGCTCGCCCGGGACGGGATGACGATGGTCGTCGTCACCCATGAGATGGGCTTCGCCCGCTCCGCCGCCAACCGCGTGGTCTTCATGGCCGACGGCCGCATCGTCGAGGAGGCGCGGCCGGACAGCTTCTTCAGCAACCCGCGCAGCGACCGGGCCAAGGACTTCCTCTCCAAGATCCTCCACCACTGAGCCCCCGCGGGCCCCGCGCCACCCCACACCCCCACGCCGTCCGGCACCGTCCTCCCCCGCAGGGCGAACGCCCGCAGAGACAAAGGATGTTCACGATGAAGCTCCGGAAGACCGCCGCCGTGGCCGCCGTGGTGGTGGCGCTGGCCGCGTCCGCGACCGCCTGCGGCAAGGACCGCGAGACCGACGACAAGCAGGACGGCGCCAAGTCCGGCTCCTCGGCGCCGGCCGTCCCGACGTACAAGGTGAACACCGCGGCGGACGTCAAGGGCTCGTCCGTCTTCGAGAAGATCAAGGGCAAGACGATCACCATCGGCACCAAGGCCGACCAGCCCTTCCTCGGTTTCGAGAACCCCAACGACAAGAAGCGGTCCGGCTTCGACGTGGAGATCGCCCGCATGATCGCGGCCGATCTCGGCTTCGACGAGGACCACATCAAGTTCAAGACGGTGACCTCCGAGGCCCGGGAGACGCAGATCGCCAACGGCGGCGTCGACCTGTACGTCGGCACGTACACCATCAACGACGAGCGCAAGAAGCAGATCGACTTCGGCGGCCCGTACTACATCGCCGGCCAGGACCTGCTCGTCAAGAAGGACAGCGACATCAAGGGCCCGGACGACATCAAGGGCAAGCGGGTCTGCTCGGCCACCGGCTCCACCCCGCTCAAGCGGATCAAGGAGGCGAAGTACGGCGCCAAGGAGGTCAAGGCCCAGCAGGGTTACCAGCTCTGCGTGCAGGAGCTGATCAACGACACCGTGGACGCGGTCACCACCGACGACGCGATCCTCAAGGGCTACGCCGCGCAGAACAAGGGCCAGCTCAAGGTCGTCGGCAGCCCGTTCTCCAAGGAGCCGTACGGCGTCGGCCTGAAGAAGGGCGACAAGGCCCTGCGCGACGCGGTCAACAACGCCCTCGAAGCCCACATGAAGAACGGCGACTGGAAGAAGGCGTACGACGCCACCCTGGGCCAGTCGGGCGCGCCCGCCCAGGAGCCGCCCGCCGTCGACCGGTACTGACGCCACCGACCGCCGCCGACCGGGCCGCCCCCGGACCCCCGACGGGGTCCCGGGGCCCCTGGCACGACCGCCACGCGATTCCGGAGAAGTGACTTGAACGTTCTGACGGACCACTTCGCGGAGTTCCGCGAAGGCTTTCTCAACACTGTCGAACTGACGGTGCTGAGCGCACTGCTGGCCCTGGTACTGGGCACCCTGATCGCCGCCTTCCGGGTCTCTCCGGTGCCCGCGCTGCGCGTCTTCGGCACGACCTGGGTGACGCTGCTGCGCAACACCCCGCTCGTGCTGCTCTTCCTCGCCGTCACCCTCGGGCTGCCGGCGCTGGGCCTCAAGGGCTGGGACTCGTTCTGGCTCGCCGTGCTGGCGCTGGGCTGCTACACCTCGGCGTTCATCTGCGAGGCCGTCCGCTCCGGCATCAACACCGTGCCGATGGGGCAGGCCGAGGCCGCCCGGTCGATCGGGATGACATTCAGTCAGACCCTGGGCCAGGTGGTGCTTCCGCAGGCGCTGCGGACCGCGATACCCCCGATCGGCAGCCTGATGATCGCGCTCGCCAAGAACACCGCCATCGCCTCGGGCTTCAACGTGGCCGAGCTCGGGGCCCTCCAGAAGCAGCTCAACGCGGACGAGGGGTACAACATCTACGTCATCTTCCTCTGGATCGCGATCTGCTACCTCATCATCACCTTCGTGATCAGCGGCCTCTTCCGGCTGCTGGAGAGCCGGATGGCGGTGGCCCGATGAGCACCAACGTCCTCTTCGACACCCCCGGCCCCAAGGCTCGCGTCCGCAACCGGGTGTACGGCGCCGTCGCGGCCCTCGCGATCCTCGGCCTCCTCGCCTTCGTCGTCCACCGGCTGGACGTGACCGGGCAGTTCCAGCACAGCCTGTGGGACACCTACCAGTACAACGACACGCAGGAACGCATCCTCGAAGGCCTGCTGACCACGCTGGAGACGTTCGCCTACGCGGCGGTGCTCTCCCTCGCGCTCGGCGCGCTGCTGGCCACGGCGCGGCTCTCCGACCACGCGCCGGTGCGCTGGGCGGCCACCGTGGTCGTGGAGTTCTTCCGCGCCATGCCGCTGCTGATCATGATCTTCCTGCTCTCCGCGGCCGTCTTCACCACCGAACCCATGTGGGCCCTGGTCATCGGCCTGACCCTGTACAACGGGTCGGTCCAGGCCGAGATCTTCCGCTCCGGCATCAAGGCCCTCCCGAAGGGCCAGAGCGAGGCCGCCTACGCCATCGGGCTGCGCAAGACGCAGGTCATGACGGGCATCCTCGTCCCGCAGGCCGTCCGCTCGATGCTGCCCTCGATCATCAGCCAGCTGGTGGTGACGCTCAAGGACACCTCCCTCGGCTTCATCATCCTCTACGAGGAACTGCTCTTCGTGGGCAAGAAGTTCGCGTCGCAGCAGGACCCGGTGGGCGGGGTCTACCCGTTCATCCCGATGGTCATCGTCTTCGGTTCGATCTACATCCTGCTCTGCCTCGCCCTGTCCGGCATCGCCAACTGGATCGAACGGCGCACGAAGCGTTCCCGTAAGGGCGCCCCTCCCGCTCCCCCCGCGTCCGCGGAGCTCGGGACCGCCCCCGGGGCAGGTCCGGCCGCCTGAGCGGGTGGTGCCCCGGTGGCACGCGACGGCTCCCGGTCCCCGCGCGGACCGGGGGGCGTACGCCACCGGCGCGCCGCCGGAGGACCACTGATCACTTGACGCAAGCACCGGCAATGGGTTGCATACGTTCTGTGATCGCGCTCCGTCTCCTCACCACCCTCGCGCCGTGGATCCGGTGATCGTCGTCGGGGCCGGCCCCGTCGGCCTCGCGCTCGCCCTGGCCCTCTCCCGTCACGAGGTGCCCGTCGTCGTCCTGGACGAGAGACCGGCCGACGACGCGGACCTCGCGGAACGGCGGCTCGCCCGCACCGCCGTGCTGCGGCCGGACACCGCCGCGATGCTGGAGCGGCTCGGCTGCACCACCGCGGAGGGCGCCCGCTGGACCGGCTGGCGCACCCTGCGCCGGCGGTCGACGGTGGCCCGGGTGGCCTTCGCCGGCCCCGACACGGGCAAGGGGGACGAACTCCCGGCGGACGACGAGGCGTTCCCCGCCGACGAGCATCCGGCCGACGAGGGCGCGCCGGCCGGGGAGCCGGGCGGCGGCCCCGCCGAGCCGCCGCCGCTGCACCTGCCGCAGCACGCGCTGGTCCGCGAGCTGCGGGCGGCGCTGGCCGCCCACACGAGCGCGCGGATCGTCCCCGGCGGCCGGGTGACGGCGCTCCGGCAGGACGGCGGCGGGGTCACCGTGGAGACCCAGGACGGGGTGGCGTGGCGGGCGCGCTACCTCGTCGGCTGCGACGGCGCCCGGTCCACCGTGCGCAAGCTGCTGGACGCGCGCTTCCCCGGGCGTACGAACGTCGAACGGTACGCCGTCGCGGCGCTGCGCACCGAGCTGCCCTGGCCGGGCGAGGCCGTGCTTCAGCGGTCGCCGCTGCGCGGCGTGGAGGTGACGGCCCGCCCCCTGCCCGACGGGGTCTGGCGGCTCGACTGGCTGCTGCCGCCGGACGGCGGACTGGTCACCCCGGAGGCCCTGCTGGGCCACGTCCACGACTCACTGGGGGCGTGGTGCGGGGACGTGCCCCCCTACGAGCTGCTGGACACCGGCGTGTACGCCGTGCACCACCGCCTCGCGCGCCGCTGGCGCGACGGGCGCGCCTTCCTCGCCGGGGACGCCGCCCACCTGCTGGGCACCTTCGGCACCCAGGGGCTCGACGAAGGGCTGCGGGACGCCGGGAACCTCGCCTGGAAGCTCGCCCTGGCCTGGCACCACGGCGCCTCGGAGGCGCTGCTCGACAGCTACGAGGTGGAGCGCAGGGAGGCGGTCGGCTGTCTGCTGCGGTCCGCCGACCGGGCGCTGCCCGCGGTCCGGGGCGCGGGCGGCTGGCGCGCGGTCCGGCGGACCGTCGTACCGGGCTCGGTGCGCGGCCACGACGCGATCCTGACGGAGGGTCACCTGGGGCGGGGGGCGCTGGCCGGGCCGGTGCTGTACGGCCGTACGCCCCTGGCGCCGTCGGCGCCGCCCGCGAGCTCGGTCCCCGTCGGCACCCCGGTCGGGGCGCCGGTGGAGGACGTACCGGTGACGGCTCCGGACGGCTCGTCCGTCCGGCTGCACGACCGGCTCGACGGCGATCTGCTCGTGGTGCTGATCGCCCCGGGGACGGGGGTCTGGGAGCGCCGGCACTGGCTGGGCGCGGGGCTGATGCCCCGGCTGGCCGCCGCCGTGGGCGGGCTGCCGATGCGGGCCGAACTGCTGGTGGCGGAGGGCTATCCGGGGGCCGCGGCGCACACCGTGCTGGTGGTCCGGCCGGACGGGTACCTGGTGGCCGCGCTCTCGGGGGTGCGGGCCGCGGAGCTCTACGCGTGCGCGGACGCCACGCGCGGCGGCGCGCCGGGGCCTGCCCCGTCGGCGGGCACGGACCTCGTCAAGGGGGCGTCGGAGGGCGCGTCAGGGAGCGGACCGGCGGGCGCGGTGGAGGCGCGCCCGGACGAGGTCCGTCCCGAAGGGGACGGCGCCGGGGCCGCCGTTCGTGAGGCTTCGGCCAAGCGTTGACCCGGATGGGCGGTCGTGGTTCACTCCGGAACGTGACTGACGGAGGCGCGCGTTTCTGGCGGAGGGTCCATGTGGACCTGCTCCGCTACGCGGGCTGTGTCTGTCGTCCGTCCTGCTGATCCGCCGACCCCGCGCGCCGCTTCCGACGGCCCGGTCGCCCGCGTCGTGCGCGGGCGCGTCCCGGCCCCGGCGCGCTCCTCCACGCGATCTTCCAGGACGGTTTCCTTGCCTTCTCCTGTCCGCCCTCCTGCCCTCCCCGCCGCGCCCCGGGGCATGCCCGCGCCCCGGTCCGGCGCGCCCTCCGAGGCCGAACTCCTCGCCTACGTACGGAGCGTGGCCGCCGACTCCGCCCTCGTCTCGTCGCTCCCCCTCGATCCCGCCGGCCGTACCTGGATCCGGCTGGACGGTCCGGGCGGGTGCGAGGCATGGCTCATCGGCTGGCCGCCCGGCGCCGGCACCGGCTGGCACGACCACGGGGGCTCGTACGGTGCCTTCGTGACCGCCGGGGGCGTCCTGACCGAGCAGTGGCTCGCCGCCCGGCTGCCCACCGAGGGGTGGAAGACGCTGGAGCTGGCGGACGGCATCGACCGCGAGCGCAGGCTCGCCGAGCGGGACGGCCGGGCGTTCGGCCCGCACCATGTGCACCAGGTCTTCAACCCGGGGTCGGGGCACGCGGTGTCCGCGCACGCCTACTACCCGCCGCTGCCGATGATGCGGCGGTACGGCAGGTCCGGGTCGCTGCTGCGGCTGGAACAGGTCGAGCGGCCGGAGGAGTGGGAGTGAGGCGCCCGGGCCTGCGGGTCGAGGAACTGCTCGCCGCCGCCCGCGCGGAGCTGGACCGGGTGTCCCCGGCCGAGGCCGCCGCCGTCCAGGCGGCCGGCGGGCTGCTGGTGGACATCCGCTACGCAGCCCTGCGGGAGCGCGACGGGACGATCCCCGGGGCGCTGGTGGTGGAGCGCAACGAGCTGGAGTGGCGGCTCGACCCCCTCTGCGAGCACCGGGCCCCGGAGGCCACGGGGCACGACCTGCCGGTGGTGGTGGTCTGCGACGAGGGGTACGCCTCGTCGCTGGCCGCCGTCTCCCTGCGGCGGCTGGGGCTGTACCGGGCCACCGACCTGGTGGGCGGCTTCCGGGCCTGGCGGGCGGCGGGGCTGCCGGTGGCCCGCTGACCCGACGAGCCGGGTGCGTGCGGGCGCGCCCGCCGCGCCGTTCGCCCCTCCGCTAGTCCTCCGCCGGCAGGTACGCGTCCAGCGCCTCGGGGTCGTCGCCCTCCTCCTCCAGCGCCCGCCGCACGACCCGGAGGGCGAGGCCCTCGGAGTAGCCCTTGCGGGCGAGCATGCCGACGAGCCGCCGCAACCGCTTCTCCCGGTCCATACCGCGGGTCGTGCGCAGTCTGCGCTCGACCAGCTCGCGGGCGGTCCGCTCCTCCTGGTCCGCGTCGAGCCGGCCGACGGCCTCGTCGACCAGCGCCGCGTCGACGCCCTTGGTGCGCAGCTCCCGGGCCAGGGCGCGACGGGCCAGCCCCCGGCCGCGGTGCCGGGAGTCCACCCAGGCGTCGGCGAACGCGGCGTCGTCGATCAGCCCCACCTCCTCGAAGCGGGACAGCACCTCCTCCGCCACCTCGTCGGGGATCCCCCGTTTGGCCAGCGCCTCCGCGAGCTGCTTCCGGGTGCGCGCGCTGCCGGTGAGCAGGCGCAGACAGATCGCCCGCGCCTGCTCCTCGGGAGGCGGTGGTGCCCCGTCTCCGGCCCTCGACGGGGACGCGGCGCCACCGCCCGTACGGTCACCGCGTTCCCCCGGGCCGCGGTGGCCGGCGCGGTGCTCAACGGCCTGTTCGGGCCAGTCGCTTCGCCGTGTCATGGGCGGCTAGCCCTTGGCCGCGGCCTTGGCCTTCCCCGTGGCCTTGGCGGCCGGGGCGGGCACGGCCTTGGCGGCCTCGGCACCGGCGGCCGCCGCGTCCGCGCCCGGCTCGCCGCCCGGCGTCTCGGGCTTCACGCCCACGCCCAGCTTCTCCTTGATCTTCTTCTCGATCTCGTTGGCGAGGTCGGGGTTGTCCTTGAGGAAGTTACGGGCGTTCTCCTTGCCCTGGCCGAGCTGGTCGCCCTCGTACGTGTACCAGGCACCGGCCTTGCGCACGAAGCCGTGCTCCACACCCATGTCGATCAGGCCGCCCTCGCGGCTGATGCCCTGGCCGTAGAGGATGTCGAACTCGGCCTGCTTGAAGGGCGGCGCGACCTTGTTCTTGACGACCTTGCAGCGGGTGCGGTTGCCGACCGCCTCCGTGCCGTCCTTCAGGGTCTCGATGCGGCGGATGTCGATGCGCACCGAGGCGTAGAACTTGAGCGCCCGGCCACCGGTCGTGGTCTCGGGGGAGCCGAACATCACGCCGATCTTCTCGCGGAGCTGGTTGATGAAGATCGCGGTGGTCTTGGACTGGTTGAGCGCACTGGTGATCTTCCGGAGCGCCTGGCTCATCAGCCGGGCCTGGAGACCCACGTGCGAGTCGCCCATCTCGCCCTCGATCTCCGCGCGCGGCACCAGGGCGGCCACGGAGTCGATGACGATCAGGTCGAGCGCGCCGGAGCGCACCAGCATGTCGACGATCTCCAGCGCCTGCTCGCCGTTGTCCGGCTGGGACAGGATCAGGTTGTCGATGTCGACGCCGAGCTTCTTGGCGTACTCCGGGTCGAGCGCGTGCTCCGCGTCGACGAAGGCCACCGTGCCGCCGGCCCGCTGCGCGTTGGCGACCGCGTGCAGAGTGAGGGTCGTCTTACCGGAGGACTCCGGGCCGTAGACCTCCACCACGCGGCCCCGGGGCAGCCCGCCGACGCCGAGGGCGACGTCGAGAGCGGTCGACCCGGTGGAGATGACCTCGATGGGCTCGTTGGGACGCTCACCGAGGCGCATCACGGCGCCCTTGCCGAATTGCCGTTCGATTTGCGCGAGCGCGGCGTCGAGCGCCTTCTCGCGGTCCGTGCCTGCCATGGGTTCCACCCGGTTCGTTTGAGTCGATCGCTTCACGTCCACGACGCTAGCGCCTGCCACTGACAACGGGCCCGGGCACCGCGCTGACCTGGAGAAACACCATGCATCCACCGGCCCGGACCATCCATGAGAATGGATGTTCGATTTTTGTGTCAAACGCGCCACGCGGATCCGGGGGAACGGGAATCCGGCGCGCGTGCGGAGCCGGAAGGAAGGTGGGCACAGGGGCGGGGCCGGGGGGCAGGCAGGGCAGAGACCGGGCGAGCCCCGGAAACAGGCACGCCCGTCGGCGGGCTCAGCGCCGGTCGGCGGGGATCTCCATCGCCCGGCACACCGCACGCCACACGTCCTTGGCCTCCCAGCCCGCGTCGAGCGCCTCGCGCACCGTCCTGCCGCCCAGCTCCGACATCACGTGGTCACGTGCGAAGGAGTCGGCGTACGCCGCCCCGAAGTGGTCGGCCATTCGCTGCCAGAAGTCCGTCAACCGCATGTACGCAGGGTAAGCCGTCACCCGCCGGAGCCGGACACGCCGACCGAACCGAGGCCGCCGCCCGGTTCCGCCGCACCGGGCGGCCCCGGGACCCCGCACGTCAACCGCGTGCCCCGCGTCCGACGCCCCTGCGGGTGCAGCCGGGCGCGAGCCGCTGACCGGGGGCGTTCCGGGCCCTACGGTCTGTTCCATGGCACCGTCCGGAGCATCCCCCGCAGCCCGCGCCGAAGACTTCATCTGGCTGACCGCCCGCGTCCTCGAACAGCGCAGATTCGCCTACCACTTCCGCGACGGCAGCCCCGACGCCGTCGAGGCGGCCCTCACGGCCTACCGGGGCGACGACGGCGGCTACGGGCACGCGCTCGACCCCGACCTGCGCGGTCCGGTGAGCCAGCCGCACCACACCGCGCACGCGCTGCGCGTCCTGGACGAGATCGGCCGCTGCGGGGACCGCCGGGCCGAGGCCGTCTGCCGCTTCCTCACCGCGGTCTCCACCCCGGACGGCGCCCTGCCCGCCCTGCACCCCGCGTCCGCCGGGTGGCCGGCCGCCCCCTGGCACCCGGCGGCCGGTGCCCGGGCCACCACCGGCTCCCTGCTGACCACCGGCCCGGTGGTGGGCCTGCTGCACCGCAACGCCGTGTGGCACGCCTGGCTGTTCCGCGCCACGGACTTCTGCTGGGCCGCGATCGAGGCGCTCACCCTCGGCGGCCGGCCGCACCCGTACGAGGTCGAGGCGGCGGTCGCGTTCCTCGACGGCGTCCCCGACCGCAAGCGGGCCGAGGCCGCCGCCGACCGGCTCGGCCGGGTGGTGCGGGAGCAGCGGCTGGCCGTCCTGGACCCGGACCGGCCGGGCGCGGCGGAGGGCACCCGGCCGCCCGCGCACTACCCGCACGACTTCGCGCGGAGTCCCGACTCCCGGGCCCGGCCGTGGTTCACCGACAGCGAGCTCGAACGGTCGCTGGACCACCTCGCCGCCGCCCAGCAGGAGGACGGCGGCTGGCCGCTGCGGCGGCGCGCCTGGGCGCCCGGCACCGCCCTGGAAGGGCGTCCGGTGGCCACCATCGAGGCGCTCCTGACCCTGCGGGCCCACGGCCGCGGCGCCTGCCTGCCGGCCCCCCGGGCCTGCGCCGAACGGCGCTGACCTGCGCTTTCCCGGCGGCTTCGGGGCATTGTCAGTGCCTCGGTGCACGATGGGGGGCATGACGGAAGACGCGGCCGACCCGGCCGGTTCGGCGACGCCCCCCGCGGGGGGCGCGGCCCTCGACGGCTTCTCCCCCGCGACCCGCTCCTGGTTCACGGGCGCCTTCCCCGCGCCCACGGCCGCCCAGGCCGGTGCCTGGCGGGCCCTCTCCGAGGGCTCGGACGTGCTGGTCGTCGCCCCCACGGGCTCCGGCAAGACGCTCGCCGCCTTCCTCGCCTCGCTGGACCGGCTGGCGAGCACCCCGCCGCCCGCCGAGCGCGCCAAGCGCTGCCGGGTCCTGTACGTCTCGCCGCTCAAGGCCCTCGCGGTCGACGTCGAGCGCAACCTGCGCAGCCCGCTCACCGGCATCCGGCAGGAGGCCGTCCGGCTCGGGCTGCCCGAGCCGGAGATCCGGGTCGGCATCCGCTCCGGCGACACCCCGGCCGCCGAGCGCCGCGCCCTGGTCACCCGCCCCCCGGACATCCTGATCACGACCCCCGAGTCGCTGTTCCTGATGCTCACCTCCGCCGCGCGGGAGGCGCTCTCCGGGGTGGAGACGGTGATCCTCGACGAGGTGCACGCCGTCGCCGGGACGAAGCGCGGCGCCCATCTCGCCCTCTCCCTGGAGCGGCTGGACACGCTCCTCCCCCGCCCGGCCCGGCGCATCGGCCTGTCCGCCACCGTCCGCCCGGTGGAAGAGGTGGCCCGCTACCTGTCGCCCCGGCGCAAGGTGGAGATCGTCCAGCCGCCCTCGGGCAAGGAGTTCGACCTCTCCGTCGTCGTCCCGGTGGAAGACCTGGGCGAGCTGGGCGCCTCGCCCGTCCAGGAGGGGGACGAGCGGGAGAAGCCGTCGATCTGGCCGCACGTCGAGGAGCGCATCGCCGACCTCGTCCAGGCGCACCGCTCCACGATCGTCTTCGCCAACTCCCGCCGCCTGGCCGAGCGGCTGTGCAACCGGCTGAACGAGATCGCCCACGAACGCGCCACCGGCGAGCCGCTGCCCGAGCACCACGCCCCCGCCGAGCTGATGGCCCAGTCCGGCGCCGCCCACGGCGCCCCGCCGGTCCTCGCCCGGGCACACCACGGCTCGGTCTCCAAGGAGCAGCGCGCCCTGGTCGAGGAAGACCTCAAGGCGGGCCGGCTGCCCGCCGTCGTCGCCACCTCCAGCCTGGAGCTGGGCATCGACATGGGCGCCGTCGACCTCGTCGTCCAGGTCGAGTCGCCGCCGTCGGTCGCCTCCGGCCTCCAGCGCGTCGGCCGCGCCGGACACCAGGTCGGCGCGGTCTCCACGGGTGTGGTCTTCCCCAAGTACCGGGGCGATCTGGTGCAGGCGGCCGTGGTGACGGAGCGGATGCGCCAGGGGGCCATCGAGTCCCTGCGCGTGCCCGCCAACCCGCTGGACGTGCTGGCGCAGCAGATCGTCGCCATCACGGCCATGGACACCTGGGACGTCGACGAACTGCTCGCCCTGGTGCGGCGCGCCGCCCCGTTCGCCGCGCTGCCGGAGTCCGCCTACACCGGGGTGCTCGACATGCTCGCCGGGCGCTATCCGTCCGACGCCTTCGCCGAGCTACGGCCCCGGCTGGTCTGGGACCGCGTCGCCGGCACGGTCACCGGCCGCCCGGGCGCGCAGCGCCTGGCCGTCACCAGCGGCGGCACCATCCCCGACCGCGGCCTCTTCGGCGTCTTCCTCGCCGGCTCGGACCCCAAGAAGGGCGGCGGCCGGGTCGGCGAGCTGGACGAGGAGATGGTGTACGAGTCCCGGGTGGGCGACGTGTTCACCCTGGGAACGACGTCCTGGCGCATCGAGGACATCACCCGCGACCGCGTCCTCGTCACCCCCGCCCCGGGCGTCCCCGGCCGGCTGCCCTTCTGGAAGGGCGACCAGTTGGGCCGCCCGCTGGAGCTGGGCCGGGAGCTGGGCGCGTTCCTCCGCGAGATCGGCGGCGCCGCCCCGGAGGAGGCCCGCGCCCGGCTCACCGCCGCCGGGCTCGACACCTGGGCCGCCGACAACGTCCTGGCCTACCTCGACGAGCAGCGCCGCGCCTGCGGCCACGTGCCCGACGACAGGACGATCGTCGTCGAGCGCTTCCGGGACGAGCTGGGCGACTGGCGGGTCGTCGTCCACTCCCCGTTCGGCGCCCAGGTGCACGCCCCCTGGGCGCTGGCCCTCGGCGCCCGGCTCGCCGAGCGCTACGGCATGGACGCCCAGGTGATGCACGCCGACGACGGCATCGTGCTGCGCCTGCCGGACGCCGATCTGCTGGGCCTGGACCTGCTCGACACCGACCCGGCCCGGCAGGGCACCGAGTACGACGACGGGCAGTCCCCGGTCGGGGCGGCCGACGTCGTCTTCGACCGCAACGAGATCGGCGGCATCGTCACCGACCAGGTGGGCGGCTCCGCGCTGTTCGCGGCACGCTTCCGCGAGTGCGCCGCCCGCGCGCTCCTGCTCCCCCGCCGCAACCCCGGCAAGCGCACCCCGCTGTGGCAGCAGCGGCAGCGGGCGGCCCAGCTGATGGAGGTGGCGAGCGAGTTCGGATCGTTCCCGATCGTCCTGGAGGCCGTCCGCGAGTGCCTCCAGGACGTCTTCGACGTCCCCGGGCTCACCGAGCTCATGGGCGACGTCGAGGCCCGCCGGGTGCGCCTCGTCGAGGTCACGACGCCCGAGCCGTCGCCGTTCGCCCGCTCGCTGCTGTTCGGCTACGTAGCCCAGTTCCTCTACGAGGGCGACTCCCCGCTCGCCGAGCGCCGGGCCGCCGCCCTCTCCCTCGACTCGCGGCTGCTCGCCGAGCTGCTGGGCCAGGCCGAGCTCCGCGAGCTGCTGGACGCCGACGTCCTCGCCGAGCTGGAGGCCGAGCTCCAGTGGCGCACCGAGGACCGCCGGGTCAAGGACGCCGAGGGCGTGGCCGACCTGCTGCGGATCCTCGGCCCCCTGACCGACGGGGAGCTGGCCGAGCGCGGCGCCGAACCGGCGTGGGCGGACGAGCTGTCCGCCACCCGCCGCGCCCTGCGGGTACGGATCGCCGGACGCGACCACTGGGCGGCCGTCGAGGACGCGGGGCGGCTCCGCGACGCCCTGGGCACCGCCCTGCCGGTGGGCGTCCCGGAAGCGTTCACCGAGCCCGTCAAGGACCCGCTGGGCGACCTCCTCGCCCGGTACGCCCGTACGCACGGGCCGTTCACCTCGGCCCAGGCCGCCGCCCGCTTCGGCCTCGGCACCGCGGTCACGGACGGGGCCCTGCAACGCCTGGCGGCCGGCGGCCGGGTCGTCCAGGGCGAGTTCCACCCCGCGGGCATCGGCCAGGAGTGGTGCGACGCCACGGTCCTGCGCCGGCTGCGCCGCCGTTCGCTCGCGGCGCTCCGGCAGGAGCTGGAGCCCGTGCCGCCCACGGCGCTCGCCGCCTTCCTCCCCCAGTGGCAGCACATCGGGGGCCACGAGCTGCGGGGCGTCGACGGACTCCTGCGCGCCGTCGAGCAGTTGCAGGGCGCGCCCGTCCCCGCGTCGGCCCTGGAGAAGCTCGTCCTGCCCGCGCGGGTGTCCGACTACTCCCCGGCGCTGCTGGACGAACTCACCGCCGCCGGCGAGGTCGTCTGGGCCGGCGCGGGCGCCCTCCCCGGCAAGGACGGCTGGGTCTCCCTCCTGCCGGCCGACACGGCGCCGCTGCTGCTGCCCGAGCCGCACCCGCTGGAGCTCACGCCGTTGCACCGCGCGGTGCTCGACGCGCTCTCCGGCGGCTACGGCCTGTTCTTCCGTCAGATCGCCGACCGCGTCCGCGCGGCGCACCAGGAGCCCGACGGATCGCCGCCGAGCGACGCCCGGCTGGCCGACGTGGTCTGGGACCTCGCCTGGACGGGCCGGCTCACCAACGACACGCTCGCGCCGCTGCGCGCGCTCCTCGGCTCGGGCCGCACGGCGGGCTCGACCGCGCACCGCGCCAAACGGGCGGTGCCACGCGGGCGTTACGGCGCGCTCGCCGCGCGCACCGCCCTGGCCGCCACCGGCCGGCCCACCGCGTCCCGCGGCGGCCCCCCGACCGTCGCCGGCCGCTGGTCGCTGCTCCCGGAGCCCGAGGGCGACACCACCCACCGCGCCCACGCCCTGGCCCGCACCCTCCTCGACCGGCACGGTGTGGTCACCCGCGGCGCCGTCGCCGCCGAGGGCGTGGCGGGCGGCTTCTCCGCCGCCTACCGGGTGCTGTCCGCCTTCGAGGACAGCGGGCAGGCCCGCCGCGGTTACGTCGTCGAGGGCCTGGGCGCCGCCCAGTTCGCCATGGAGGGCGCGATCGACCGGCTGCGCGCCGCCGCCACCGCCCGCGAGCGCGCCGAAGGCGGCGCGGCGGGCCCCGTCCCGCCCGCGCCCGGCCGTCCGGCCCGCCGCCGCGCGGTGGTCCTGGCCGCCGCCGACCCCGCGAACGCCTACGGCGCCGCGCTCCCGTGGCCCGACCCGCCGGCGGGTGCCTCGCACAAACCGGGCCGCAAGGCGGGCTCGCTCGTCGTCCTCCTCGACGGCGCGCTCGCCCTGTACATGGAACGCGGCGGGAAGACCCTGCTGGCCTGGCCCGGCACGGCGGGCGGGGACGGCACGGCACCGGCGGACGCCGACGACCCCGGTCTGCGGGAGGCCGCCGAGGCCCTGGCCGGCGCGGCCCGCGCGGGTGCGCTCGGCACGGTCACCGTGGAGCGGATCAACGGGGCCCCGGCCCTCGGTTCCCCGCTGAGCGGGCTGCTGGAGTCGGCGGGCTTCCACGCGACGCCGAAGGGGTTGCGGCTGCGGGCGCCCTGACCGGGGCAGGGCATACGTCCGCTCCGGCCAGGGGGCAGTCGGCCCGGATCGGCTGCGGCCTCAGCCTCGGCCCCGCCCACGAGGCAAGCCCCCGAAGCCGGGCCCGTTAAGCCGGTCTCCCTGAGACCGGACCGGATCCATGAGCCCGGGCCCCTGACGCCAGATCCAGGAGGCCGGGGCCATGACCATGAGGTCCAGCCCATGAAGTAAGACCGGAGCAATCCGGCCGACCCCGACAAACCCACCCAGGCCCGCCCCGCAC
>NZ_JBPQTX010000013.1:0-47413 GCF_051386555.1 Streptomyces sp. URMC 126 | reverse complement strand
GGAGGCTTCGGCGCGGGGGGCTTCGGCGCGGGGCGGAACGCGCCCGGGGACGGCGGGCGGACGGGAACGGCCGGTCCCGGAGCGGACGGGCCGGGCGCACGGGCGGGCTCGGAGGGCGGCCCGGGAGACTTCGCCCCAGGGGGCTTCGACGCAGGACGGAACGCGCCGGAGGACGGCGGATGGACGGGAACGGACGGCCCCGGAACGGAGGGTCCCGGGGCAGGCGGTCCCGGAACGGCGGGCCCTGAGGCGGACGATCGCGGAACGGACGCCTCCGTTCGGCGCGGCACGGCGGCCGGCGCCGCCGGGGAGGCACCGGCCGGTGCTCCGGCGGATTCTCCCGCCGGGGAGGAACCGGCGGAGCCCTCCGCCAGGGACGGACCGGCGGAGCCTCCCGCCGGGGACGGACCGGCGAAGGCCCCGGCCGCCCCCGGACCGCCGGGCGCGCTCGTCGCGCTCGGGTCCGTGAAGGCGATCGTCCGCAACGCCGCCGCGGCCGGGCGGTCGAGCAGGACCACGCTCGCGGCGCCCGTCGGCGGCCGGCCCCCGGCCGCGGCCGTGATCAGCCGCTCCATGGCACGGCGGTGGCGCGCGAACGCGGCCCGGGAGACCGTCCGCCCGCGGGCCCGCTGCCCGGCGAGCGCCGCCCCGGGCTCGACGGCGAGCAGCAGGACGTGCAGCGCGGTGCGGCGGCGGCGCGCCTCGCGGGCCAGCAGGCGGCGGACCCAGCCGCGCTGCCCGCAGTCGTGCACGACGAGGCTCGCGCCGGAGCGCAGGGCGCGCCAGAGGCGCGCGTAGTGCGCGAGGCGCGCGAGGGGGCGGTAGACGCCGTACGGGAGCCGGACCGGCAGCCCGCGCAGCCGGCGCTCCAGGCGGGCCCGGGCGTCCTGCGAGTCCACGCTGCGGACGGGGGCGCCCCGGCCGTCGAGGGCGGGCACGGCCCGCCGGATCAGGGTGGACTTGCCGGCGCCGGGGAGCCCGGAGACCACCAGCAGATCACCGGCGCGGTACCGCAGCTCCGCCGGGGGCGGCGCCGCCCCGCGCAGGTCGCGCACCGGCGGCCCGGCGGCCCCCGCCGCACGCGCCGCCCGCGCGGCTTCCGCCGCCTCCCCCTGGACGCCCGTTCGCACCGCTCCCCCGCCCCTCGCACGCTCTCCCACGGCCTCGTCGCTCCGTCGCTCGTGCTCTCGGTGTACCCCCCTCGCATACGGAGGGAGTAAAGGAAAAGTAATCCAATGCGATGGGCTCCGGACGGTCCATCGCACGCCCGTACGTGCAATGATGTGCGCGCCAAGAGCACGACCAACGGCGTCACGATCAACTGCATACCGGCCGCTCGAATCCGCGCGGGAGAGTCCCGGCACGGCGTACCGCCGCCCGCCGGGCGCCGAAGGAGCAAGTTCCTCCCTTGAATCTCTCAGGCCCCGTACCGCGCAGGGTGAGGCAGATCTGAAAAGCGGACCGCCCGGCGGTCCCACCCAAGGTGCAAGCCGCGCGCCCCTCCGGGGGCTCCCGGTGAACCTCTCAGGTTCCGATGACAGATGGGGAGGCCGTCCTCCGACGTCCCCGCGTCCCCGCGACCGCTGCCCGGGAGCCTTGACCATGTCTGCTGCACAGCCCGCACCGCCTTCCGAGACCGCCGCCCCCCGCCGTACCGCGCTCGACGCGCTGCACCGCGCCCTGGGCGCGACGATGACCGACTTCGCCGGCTGGGACATGCCCCTCCGCTACGGGAGCGAGCGCGACGAGCACGTGGCCGTCCGCACCCGCGCCGGTCTGTTCGACCTCTCGCACATGGGCGAGATCACCCTTACGGGTCCGCAGGCCGGCCAGGCGCTGGATCACGCCCTGGTGGGCAACCTGTCCGCGCTGAAGCCCGGCCGGGCCCGCTACACGATGATCTGCGACGAGCGCGGCGGGATCCTGGACGACCTGATCGTCTACCGGCTGGCCGACGAGGAGTACATGGTCGTCGCCAACGCCTCCAACGCCCAGGTGGTGCTGGACGCGCTCACCGAGCGGGCCGCGGGCTTCGAGGCCGAGGTGCGGGACGACCGTGAGAACTACGCGCTGATCGCCGTCCAGGGCCCGGCCTCGCCCGCGATCCTGAAGTCGGTCACCGACGCCGACCTGGACGGCCTGAAGTACTACGCGGGCCTGCCCGGCACGGTCGCCGGCGTCGAGGCGCTGATCGCCCGCACCGGCTACACGGGCGAGGACGGCTTCGAGCTGTTCGTCGCCCCCGCCGACGCGGAGAAGCTCTGGCAGGCGCTGACCGAGGCGGGCGCGGAGGCGGGGCTCGTCCCCTGTGGTCTCTCCTGCCGGGACACGCTGCGCCTGGAGGCGGGCATGCCGCTGTACGGGCACGAGCTGACGACCGCGACCACGCCGTTCGACGCCGGGCTCGGCCGGGTCGTCAAGTTCGACAAGCCGGGCGACTTCGTGGGCCGCGCGGCGCTGGAGGCCGCCGCCGAGCGCGCCGCAGACGCCCCGCCGCGCAAGCTCGTCGGCCTGGTGGCCGCCGGGCGGCGGGTGCCGCGGGCCGGCTACCCGGTGGTGGACGCCGCCTCGGGCGCGGTGATCGGCGAGGTCACCTCCGGCGCCCCCTCCCCCACGCTCGGCAAGCCGATCGCCATCGCCTACGTGGACGCGGCCCACGCCGCGCCCGGGACGGCGGGGGTCGCCGTGGACATCCGCGGCAGCCACGAGCCGTACGAGGTCGTGGCGCTGCCGTTCTACCGGCGGGAGCGCTGACCTCCGCCCGGCCCCGGCCCCTGCGCGGGCGCGGGCGCGCGGCCCGCACCGCCCGCGTACGGAGACCGGGCCGGGCCGGGGGCCGGCGGGGCATACCCGGGGAAACCGGGAGGAACCCCCGCGGCCTCCGCTGTGACGCCCCTCACCCCTCGTCTCACCTGTCAAGACACCCCCTGGCCGGACCAGGGGTCCTGCACAAGCACCGATCCGCGTACAGGAGAATCGACCCATGAGCAACCCCCAGCACCTCCGTTACACCAAGGAGCACGAGTGGCTGTCGGCCACCGACGAGAACGGTGTGGCGACGGTGGGTATCACCGAGTTCGCGGCCAACGCGCTCGGTGACGTCGTCTTCGCCCAGCTCCCGGCCGTGGGCGACACCATCACCGCGGGCGAGACCTGTGGTGAGCTGGAGTCCACCAAGTCGGTCAGCGACCTCTTCGCCCCCGTCACGGGCGAGGTCGTCGAGGCCAACCAGGACGTCGTGGACGACCCCTCGCTGGTGAACTCCGCCCCCTTCGAGGGCGGCTGGCTGTTCAAGGTGAAGATCACGGACGAGCCGGCGGAGCTGCTGACCGCCGACGCGTACACGGACTTCGCCGGCTGACTCGCGTCCCGCCTCCACCCGGCCCCTCCCGCCCCAGGAAGAACTCATGTCGCTTCTGAACAGCTCCCTCCATGAGCTCGACCCCGACGTCGCCGCCGCTGTCGACGCCGAACTCCACCGTCAGCAGTCCACGCTCGAAATGATCGCCTCGGAGAACTTCGCTCCGGTCGCGGTCATGGAGGCCCAGGGCTCGGTCCTCACCAACAAGTACGCCGAGGGCTACCCGGGCCGCCGCTACTACGGCGGCTGCGAGCACGTCGATGTCGTCGAGCAGATCGCCATCGACCGGATCAAGGCGCTGTTCGGCGCCGAGGCCGCCAACGTGCAGCCGCACTCGGGCGCCCAGGCCAACGCCGCGGCGATGTTCGCGCTGCTCAAGCCGGGCGACACCATCCTGGGTCTGAACCTCGCCCACGGCGGGCACCTGACCCACGGCATGAAGATCAACTTCTCGGGCAAGCTCTACAACGTGGTCGCGTACCACGTCGACGAGCAGACCAACCTGGTCGACATGGAGGAGGTCGAGCGCCTCGCCAAGGAGCACCGCCCCAAGCTGATCGTCGCCGGCTGGTCCGCCTACCCGCGTCAGCTGGACTTCGCGGCCTTCCGCCGGATCGCCGACGAGGTCGGCGCGTACCTGATGGTCGACATGGCCCACTTCGCGGGCCTGGTCGCCGCCGGGCTGCACCCCTCCCCGGTGCCGCACGCGCACGTCGTCACCACCACCACGCACAAGACCCTCGGCGGTCCGCGCGGCGGTGTGATCCTCTCCACGGCCGAGCTCGCCAAGAAGATCAACTCGGCGGTCTTCCCCGGTCAGCAGGGTGGTCCGCTGGAGCATGTGATCGCGGCCAAGGCGGTCTCCTTCAAGGTCGCGGCGAGCGAGGAGTTCAAGGAGCGCCAGCAGCGCACGCTGGAGGGCGCGAAGATCCTGGCCGAGCGCCTGGTCCAGGACGACGTCAAGGAACACGGCGTCTCCGTCCTGTCCGGCGGCACGGACGTGCACCTGGTCCTCGTCGACCTGCGCAACTCCCAGCTGGACGGCCAGCAGGCCGAGGACCGCCTCCACGAGGTCGGCATCACGGTCAACCGCAACGCCGTCCCGAACGACCCGCGCCCCCCGATGGTCACCTCGGGCCTGCGGATCGGCACCCCGGCGCTGGCCACCCGCGGCTTCACCACCGAGGACTTCCGCGAGGTCGCGGACGTCATCGCCGAGGCCCTGAAGCCCGAGTACGACGCCCAGGCGCTGCGCGCCCGCGTCACGGCGCTGGCGGACAAGCACCCGCTGTACCCCGGCCTGAAGTAGGACCGGACCTCCGGTTTTACCGGGATGTACGGGGCATCGCGCACACTGGAGGTGAGCGCGGTGCCCCGCACCACGTCACGCATAAAGCTGTCACCCCCCACGTACCATCCCCGACCCAAGGAGCTGCCACCGTGGCCATCTCCGTCTTCGATCTCTTCTCGATCGGCATAGGCCCGTCCAGCTCCCACACGGTCGGCCCGATGCGCGCCGCCCGGATGTTCGTGGGCCGCCTGAAGAAGGACGGCCTGCTCGCCCAGACCGCCTCGGTACGGGCGGAGCTCTTCGGCTCCCTCGGCGCCACCGGGCACGGGCACGGCACCCCCAAGGCCGTCCTCCTCGGTCTGGAGGGCCACTCCCCGCGCACCGTCGACGTCGAGATCGCCGACGACGAGGTGGAGCGCATCCGCACCACCAAGCGCCTGCGCCTCCTCGGCACCGAGATCGGCTCGGACCACGAGATCGACTTCGACGACTCGACGCAGCTGATCCTGCACCGCCGCCGCTCGCTGCCGTACCACGCCAACGGCATGACGCTCTTCGCCTACGACGAGAGCGGCGCGCCCCTGCTGGAGAAGACCTACTACTCGGTCGGCGGCGGCTTCGTGGTGGACGAGGACGCGGTCGGGGCGGACCGGATCGTCCCCGACGACACCGTCCTGAAGTACCCCTTCCGCACCGGCGACGAGCTGCTGCGGATGTCCCGCGAGTCCGGCCTGTCGATCTCCGCGATGATGATGGAGAACGAGAAGGCCTGGCGCACCGAGGACGAGATCCGCGCCGGCCTGCTGGAGATCTGGCGCGTCATGCAGGCGTGCGTCAGCCGCGGCATGTCCCGCGAGGGCATCCTCCCCGGCGGCCTGAAGGTCCGCCGCCGCGCCGCGAGCACCGCCCGCCAGCTGCGCGCCGAGGGCGACGCGCAGGCCCGCGCCATGGAGTGGATCACCGTCTACGCGATGGCGGTCAACGAGGAGAACGCGGCCGGCGGCCGTGTCGTCACCGCTCCCACCAACGGCGCCGCCGGCATCATCCCGGCCGTCCTGCACTACTACACGAACTTCGTCCCCGGCGCGGACGAGGAAGGCGTCGTCCGCTTCCTCCTCGCCGCCGGCGCCATCGGCATGCTCTTCAAGGAGAACGCCTCCATCTCCGGCGCCGAGGTCGGCTGCCAGGGCGAGGTCGGCTCGGCCTGCTCCATGGCCTCCGGCGGCCTCGCCGAGGTCCTCGGCGGCTCCCCCGAGCAGGTCGAGAACGCGGCCGAGATCGGCATGGAGCACAACCTGGGCCTGACCTGCGACCCGGTCGGCGGCCTGGTCCAGATCCCGTGCATCGAGCGCAACGGCATGGCGGCGGCGAAGGCCGTCACGGCGGCCCGCATGGCCCTGCGCGGCGACGGCCGGCACCACGTCTCCCTCGACAAGGTCATCAAGACCATGAAGGAGACCGGCGCGGACATGAAGGTCAAGTACAAGGAGACGGCACGCGGCGGCCTGGCCGTCAACGTCATCGAGTGCTGACCGCGCTGACGCGCTGAACCTCCCCCTCCGCACGCCCCGCCCGCACCCCCGGGCGGGGCGTCGCCGTCCCGGCTCCCCGCTCGGCCGCTCGGCCGCTGTCAGGCGCGCACTCGCCGGTGCTCCCGCCGCCAGTGCCCGGCCCGCTCCCGGGCGACCAGCGCCTCGGCGGCCGCGTCGCCCGCCCGCACGGCGTTCGCGAGCGCTTCCCGCAGGGCCGCACAGCAGACGCACGGGCGGCGGGGCCGCTGGGACACGGCGGGGAGGCTGTACGCGCCTCCGGCAGCGGATCCGTGCGGGACGGTGACCACGTACTCGCGCATGATCGCCAAGTCCGGACGCGGGGGCGGGTATTCGCCGACTCCGACGGCTTCCCCGTCACTCGATCCGGTCATCGCGCGCCCCCTTCCGGGTCGAGCCCCAACGCGCGGCGCTCGTCGGGCGAAGCGAGGGTCAGCCGGTACCTCGGGCACCACCACGAACCGGTACCGCCGATCCCCAGCAGGCGCACCTTGCCGCCGTCGGTCTCCCGGATCAGCCCCAATCTCCCCGTTCCCATGTCCTTGACCAGGCGCCCCAGCGGAATCGGTGCCGCGGCGGCCGGGGGTGAACCGGGCGGCGGGCGGTGGGGCGCGTGCGGGTCTTCGCTGCCAGAGAAGTCGGAGCCATCCGTCTCCATTGGTGATCGTCCCGGTTACTCGTACAGAGAACCAACCGGCCGCTCCCGGCGGTACGGTTGGGGGGCCGTCATGACTTAAGAGCTTTAAGTGACAGTCCGGCACGAGGGCGTGAGCGCTGTGAGTGAATCGCGGGACGACACAGGCTTGTCAAGGCTCGACCGCGAGACGGGTTGGACGCTGCGCCGGTTCGCGCAGGAGGTGAACCGGCTCGGGACCGAGCGCGGGACGCCGCTCAGGTACCGCGAGCCGTCGGTCCATCAGTGGCTCGGCGGCCATCTGCCCAGGGAGTCCGTGCGGCCCCTTGTCCTGGAGGCCCTTTCCCGGCGGCTGGGGCGACCGGTCTCGTACGCCGAGGCCGGTTTCCCCGCTCCCGGCGAGGGGGCCGAGGACACAGCGGGCACCACCGAGGGGCTGCTCGCACTGGGCCGACAGGATGTGGATCCGTCGCGGCGCGGCGTCCTCGGGGCCGGGCTGTTCTCCGTCGCGCTGACCGTTCCGCACTGGCAGGACGTCGTCGGACGCATGGAGACGGTCGCGCGGGGTGAGCGGCCCCGGTACGGGGCGTCGGACGTCGCCATGGTGTCCGCCATGACGGAGCGGATCTCGGAGCTTGACGACAGCTTCGGCGGGCGCCACGCGCGGCCGATGGCGGCGGCGTTCCTCGTCAACACGGTGGTCCCGTATCTCCGCGCGGACGCGCCGGAGTCCGTACGGCAGGCGATGATGTCGGCCGCCGCCGACCTCTGCTATCTCACCGGTTACATGGCCGTCGACGAGGGCTTCCACGGCCTGGCCCAGCGCTACTACGTCAAGGCTCTGGAACTGGCCGGGGCGGCGGGTGACCACCTCACGTACTGCACCACCCTGCGCGGGATGAGCGTCCAGGCCGTGGATCTCGGGCACGGACGCGAGGCCCTGCGCCTCGCCGACGCTGCGGCCGCAGCGTCACCGCGGGCGGGCCCCCGGATGCGCGCCTTCCTGGCCGGGCAGCAGGCACACGCCGCGGCCCGCACCGGCGACCGGGCGAGAGCGCTGGCGTACCTCCGGGAGGCGGAGGCGGCGATGGAGAAGGCCGAGTCCCGGGCGAAGGCCTTCGGTTCGTACGATCCGTCGTCGCTGCTCTACCACGTGAGCCAGGTCCGCTACGAGCTGCGGGACATCGCCGGATCGGTGGCCGCGCTCAAGGAATCGGACCGCGTCCGGCAGGGCGTGTTCCGGCGGGCCCGCGTCCGGCACCGCTGCACTCTCGCCGAACGGCAATGGGAGCTCGGTCACTTGGAAGACGCCTGCCGGACCTGGCACCTCGCCCTGGACGACTACCCCGACGTCCACTCCGGCCGCGCGGACGACCGCGTCCGCGCCATGAACGCCCGCATCCGCCCGCACATGCGGAACCATGCCGCCAAGGAACTCCACGCACGGGCCCGTCGCCTCGCTCCCGCGCTCGTCGGGGCGTGAAAGACGTGACAGACGTAACAGACGTAAAGGAAGGGAATCCCCTTGTCCGAGAACGAAGGCGCCCGGCTGTTCCGCGAAGCGTGGATCGCCGGAGTGCGCGCGCACTTCCCCGGGGAGCCCAAGCCCGGCTACGTCACTCCCTGGGAGGACACGCCGGACTGGGAACGGGCCGCCGCCGGGGCCGTGTTCGAGCAGGTACGGCGGTTCCTCGACGTCAGCGGCGGGCACGCGGCGCGGCTGACGCGCGAGCAGAAGGGCCGGTTCGTGGCCCTCTGCTGGACGGCGCAGATGTACCTGCACTTCACGGACCCGAAGCCGGGTTACGTCGCCGACTGGGCCGAACTCCCGGAGTGGCAGCGGGAGACGGACGCCGACGTGTTCGAGGCGATCGAGAAGTTCGGCGGCTGACCCTACTCCGGCCTTCCCATAGGCCTGCTCTCTGACAGCGCGTCGTGCGCGGTTCGGGCTCGTTGGGCCGCCTCTGTTCAGGGATCCGTTTCTTGAGCAGGGGCGGAGTCCGGCGGCCCTGACGGCTCTTTCTGGGTGCGGTCGTGCGGCGTCCGGTGCAGGGGGAAGGCCATCAGGGTCACCCCCACCGGCACCGTCCCGGGCGAGCGGGACGGGCGGGCCGCGTCGTGGAGTTCCGCCGCGATGTCGGCCAGCTTCCGGCGGGCCCGGTCCCAGACCTCCGGCTCCAGCCACAGTTCCGCGTCGACCGTCACTCCCCTGCCCTCGGGGTGCCGGCGCGCGGCGCGCTCCTTGAGGGTGTGGGCCAGGGCCGCGCCCAGCATCCGCGTCCCGTCGGTCCGGTCGGACAGCGGTGAGCCGTGGACGGTGCGGTAACGGCGTTCCCGGCCTCCGCGGCGGGTGCGCTCCTCGGCCAGTTCGACGAGGCCGACGGCGTCCAGGCTCCGGAGGTGCCGGCTGGCCAGGGCGTGCGAGATGTCCAGCTCTCGGGAGAGTTCGGCGGCGGACATCGGCCCGGGCCACATGAGCGTGAGCATCCGCAACCGCACGGGGTGGGCGAGCGCCCTCAGGACGGGATCGGCATCGGTCACACCGGCCAGTAAACCGTACGGCCACCAGGCGCGAGACCTACCACCAACCATTTCGTTGGGGGTAGGGTGCGGAAGCCCGGCGACGGTGTGACGAAGGGGGCGGGTGATGACCCTGGGCCTGTTCGCGGTGCTGCGCGAGCGCAATGCCCGCCTCTATCTGGCCGGAGTGATCGTCTCCGGGTTCGGGGACGCGGCCATGCTGTTGGCCGCCGGGGTCTGGGTGAAGGAGCTCACGGGGTCCGACAGCCTCGCCGCCCTGGTGGGTTTCTGCGCCTGGGCACCCGCCTTGGCCGGACCGTACATCGGCACACTGGCCGACCGCGTGCGCCGCCGCACCCTCCTGATCGCCACGAGTCTGATCCTGGCCGTGGTCATGACGGCACCGCTCGCCGTGCGTTCCGCGCGGGACGTCTGGCTGCTCTTCACCGTGCTGACCGTGGTGGGCGCCGGATCGGTGCTCACGAACGCCGCCGAGACGGCGTTGATCGCGAAGACCGTCCCCGGCGTACTGCGCGGCGATTTCAACGGCTTGGTCCGGACCGCGATCGAGAGCAACAAGCTGATCGCTCCCCTGGTCGGCGCCGGCCTCCTCACCGTTCTCGGCGGGCACACCGTCGCCCTGCTCGACGCACTGTCCTTCCTCCTGGCCGCGGCCGCCTTCGGCCTGATCCGCGTCCGCGAACCCGTGCCCGCCCACCGGCCACGGCGGAACCTGACCGCCGAGACCGGGGAAGGAATCCGCTACGTGTGGGCACATCCGGTGCTGCGCCCGCTGGTCGTCGCGGGTGGCTGCGCCATGGCGGCGTCGAGTCTCGGCAGCACGGCCACGTACGCGCTCCTCGACACCGGGCTGCACCGGCCCGCGGCGTTCGCCGGGGTCCTCAACTCCACCCAGGGGCTCGGGTCGGTCGTCGGCGGCCTGGCGGCCGGCGCTCTGCTGCGCCGCGTTCCGGCGCGCGCCCTGTCGGCGATCGGGCTCGTCCTCTTCGCCGCCGGGTCCCTGGCCCGGCTCACCGGTCTCGTCCCCGTCGTGCTGGGCGGCGGCCTGCTCATCGGCCTAGGCCTGCCCTGGCCGCTCATCAGCGCACTGACCACGGTCCAGAGGGAGACGCCGGACGGACTCCTCGGCCGCGTCGCGGCCACCGCGAACACCCTGATCTTCGCTCCGACCGCGCTCGCCCTCCTCGCGGGCACGGCCATGGTCGCGGTCCTCGACTATCGGGTGCAGCTCCTCGCGGCGGGCACGCTCGCCCTCGCGACGGCCCTGCTGCTGACGGTCACCGCCCGTGCACCACGCCGGCGCGGTGCCGCCGAGCCGAGCGGGGAGCCCCGACGGCACGATGCCGATGCCGATGCCGTACGGAAGAGCTGACCGGCGCGGAGCGGCAGGATCCCGGCGGACGCCCACGCTCCGCGCCGCGGGTGACGGCTCTCGGGCCGGCCTCGACGCCTGCCGTGCCGAGGACGTTCACCTGCCGGGCGTGGTCCGGGGAGCGCCGTCGCCCGGCTCCTCCGCCGCCGACCACCGCCGTACCGCCCGCCGCAGCGACCGCGGGTCCGAGTAGCCGAGGCGGTCGGCGAGCGTCGCGTTGCCGGGGTGGCCGGAGCGGCGCGCGTGGAGGGCGTGACGGCGGCGGGCGTCGTCGAGTTCGGCCCGCCAGGTGGTGCCGGACTCGGCGAGGCGGCGTTGCAGGGTGCGGCGGCTCATGGCCAGCCGCCGGGCGACGTGGTCGAGGGCGGGGGCGCCCTCCAGGAGGCAGGCGTCGAGCGCCTGCCGGAAGAGGTCGCGCCAGTCGGCGGGCGGCGGCGGGGGCAGGGTCGCGGCGTAGCGGCCGAGGATGGCGCCGAGCCGTGGGTCGGCGCCGAGGACCGGGCGGTCCAGGTCGGCGGTGCGGAAGGTGACCGTGGCCCGGTCCTGGCCGAAGTCGACGCCGCGCTCGGCGCCGAGGGCCTCGGTCAGGGTGGCGTGCCGGCGCGGCGCGGACTGGGAGAAGCCGACGTGCAGCGGGTGCACCGGCGTACCCGTCACCCCGCGCGACCGTGCGCAGAGCACGGCCAGGGCGAACTGTTCGGCCAGCTCCACCTGCCGGGGTTCGCCCTCCACGTAGTGGAAGGAGAAGGTCGTCTCACGGTCGTTTCGCGCCTGGAGCGTGAAGCGGCCGTTGGTGGTGATGAAGTGCAGGTACCGGGTGCTGCTCTCCATCGCCTCACCGAGCGTCGGCGCGTTGGCGAAGAGGTAGTCGAAGAGCCCGAGGGCGCCCAGGCTGTACCAGCCCGCGATGGACACCGGGGAGTCCGGGACGTCCAGGGCCCGTTCCACCAGCTCCCAGACGTGCATGGTGCACCGGGCCGGAATCGTGACCTCGTCCTCGGCCAGCGCCCAGTCGGGCACCCCGGCCTCGCGGGCGATGCGGTCGGGGTCGGCGCCGTTCGCCGCCGCCGCGGTGAGGAGGAACTTCGACAGGACGATGGAGTCCAGCTCGCCGGTCGTCCCGGTGGTCAGCGCTTCTGCCATGCGCCCATTTTCCGTCACCTTGGCGCGTCGTGTGCCATGGGTGGCACGTTCGGTCCTGTACGGAGGCGGGAGGTTGTGGGCAATCTGGAGCGACCGCGGGGGCTCCGGCGGCCGGAAACGGACGCTGTCCGTCCATCGGCGGCCGTTCCGGGCCGCGCGGACCGGAGCGCGAGCGGGTACGGGGGTCCGGCTCGCGTTCCCACCGTCACTCGACCGACGACCACAGGAGGGGAGTCGTCGGACGGCTGACGTCCCATCGTCCTCATGGGCGGTCCACGCCACCCGTGGCCTCTCGGGTCCGCTCCGGAGCCGTCACTCCATCCCGGCCGCCCGCCGGACGAACGGCCGGTCCCGGGCGGCGAGCGCCGCGTGCGGACCGGCGGCCCGGAGGACGACATCGAGGGCCGTGTCCGGATCGGTGGTGTAGAGGCCGCTCGCCCACGCGGCGTTGGCCTCGACGACCGCCCAGCCGCCGTCGACGGTTCCCACGTCGACGACCACCGCGGAGGGCAGTGTGTCCGCGTGGGCGGCCAGCAGGTCGGCGCCGAAGCGGGCGGCGTCGGACGGCAGGGGGCCGAGGGCGAGCCGGCCGCGTTCGCCGTACCGGCTTCCGCCCCGGACCGCGCCGTCCAGGACGAACAGCCGGTACTCGGCGGTGAACTCCACCACGTCGCTCACCAGGACGGTCGTCGCCGGATCGACGGCGTCGGGGCCGGGCAGCCGGGAGCCGTCGGCGTAGACCATGGCGCGGATCCCCTTGTCGTTCGGGGACTTGACGAAGGCGGGCCGGCGCAGGGCGTACGCCTCGCCGACCGGCGTCGCCCGCACCTCGCGCCGGGTGAACTCCCGCGGCAGCCGGGCGAGCCAGCCCTCGGGGGCCTCCAGCGGAGCGATGCCCAGCGCCGGCGCCACCGCGTCCGCGAACCCCGGCCCGGCGTGCAGGTGCCCGGCGCGCAAGCCGGGCGGAACGGTGAAGTCCGGCAGTTGTACGGTCGGGAGCCCGCGCCGGCCGGCGGCGGCGCGGACGGACTCGGCGGAGGCGGTGAGGCGGGGCGGGAGGACGAGCGTCATGGGCCCTGATCATCGTGTACGGGCGGGGGGAGCGCTCCCGGATTTCCGGCCCGTGCGCCGGCGGATCAGGAGGCGGCGGTCTCCGAGCGCAGCCACGCCAGGTAGGCGTCGCTGCCGGCCGTGACGGGGGTCGCGATCACCTCGGGGACGTCGTACGGGTGCCCGGCGCGGATGTGGGCCTCCAGCTCCGCGTACCGGGCGGCCGTCGTCTTGTAGAGAACGCGCCACTCGGTGTCGGTCTCGATCCCGCCCTGCCACCGGTAGACGCTGGTCACGGGGCCGTCGATCTGTGCGCAGGCCGCCAGCCGGCGGTCGACGGCGCTCGCGGCGAGGCGCCGGGCGGTCTCCTCGTCGGGGGCCGTGGTCAGCACGGCGAGGCAGGGGGTCGTCGCGTCCGCGGGAGGGGTCGTGGCGTCCATGGGGCGACGGTATCGCGGGGCGGCGAGGGGTGGTGAGGCGGCTGCCGGGCGGGGCGGGCCTCCATGATCCGGACCGCGTTGTCAGTGGTGCCGCGTACGCTCGCGAGTATGAGTTACGCAGACCTGCGCGAACTCCACAGCGCGCTCAACACCGCTTCGGACATCGCCTACGCCCTGGAGTCCCCGCCCACCGCCGAGGAGGCGGGGCAGATCGTCGACGCCCTGCGCCGGGCGCTGGACGCGGCCCGCGCCCTGGGCGCCGCGCACGGCGCGACCGGCTGCTCGCTGCACCCCAAGGGCGCCGTGGACCCGTTGTACGGGGACAAGGAGGATCCGCTGCCCCCGGGCTGGGGCCGCTGCCTGTTGTGCAACGACGCGCGGCGGCGGGCGGGCGCCCAGCGGCGGGGCGGGCGCTGACCCGCCCCCGGCCGCCGGCCGCGCGGCGCCGGTCAGGCCTCGGCGGCCTCGGCGTTCCCGGCCTTGTTCCGCGAGGCCCAGAACTCCTCGAAGGACATCAGCCCGTCGCCGTTGGTGTCCTTGGAGTTGATGATCGCCTGGGCCACGGTCTCGGTGACGAACGGGTCGCCGAGCCGGGCCATGGCGCTCTTGTACTCGGCCGCGGTGATGAAACCGTCGCCGTTGGCGTCGAACTGCGCGAACACCTTGCGCGCTTCCTCGATGTCAGCCATGTGGGCCTCCCCTGATCTGCCGCGCACCGTAGGTCGCGGGCTTGTCGACCGGCACAGATTAGCCGCCCGCCGTGAGGTGCCCGGCCACGAGTTCCAGGTAGCGGTCCCAGTCCCAGTACGGGCCGGGGTCGGTGTGGGTGGAACCGGGTACTTCCACGTGGCCGATGACGTGGTCGCGGTCGGCGGGGATGCCGTACCGCGCGCAGACGGCGGCGGCGAGCCGGGCGGAGGAACGGTACAGCGCGTCCGTGAAGTACTCGGGCCGGTCCACCCAGCCCTCGTGCTCGATGCCGATGCTGCGGGTGTTGTAGTCCCAGTTGCCGGCGTGCCAGGCGATGTCCCGTTCGCGGACGAACTGGGCGACGTAGCCGTCGGCCGAGGCGACGGCGTAGTGGGCCGAGACCTTGGACGTGGGGTCCTGGAAGATCTTCACGGTGTCCGGGAAGGTCTCCTGCGTCACGTGGATGACGAGGTATTCGACCGGATAGGCGCCGGGGCGGCCGGAGACCGTGTAGTTGGCGCTGCTCGCCGGGATCCAGTGGGTGGGCGGGTAGGACTCCGGAGGCCGTGAGGCGGCCGAGGCGGCGGGGCGGCCGACACTGAAGGCGGTGGCCACTCCCAGGGCGGCCACTCCGAGGAGCGTGGCGGCGCCCCCGAGGGCGCGGCGGCGCGGCACGTCGGCCGGTCCGGGTCCGGCCGGGGACGCGGCGTCCAACGGCGCGTCGTTCAACGGCGCGTCATCCAACGGCACGTCGTTCAACGGCTCAGCGTCCATGGGGCCTCCAGGAGGCGCGAGGGGAACGTCGGACGGGGACATGACACCCACAGAAGACCGGAGCGCGCAAGCACCGCCGCGCCGGGAACCGGGCCCCATTTTCCGGAATGGTCTGCACCTTTTCGGCCGACAGCCGCATATCCATAAGTTACTCAGCGGATTGATTCATGGAAAAGAAGGCGAGTGGCGCAACTCACCTTTGATTACCCAGAGTCATTTGGGAGATCGCTCGCAAATCCTCCCATACCGGCCCTATTGAGGTTTGGCCGGGCACCGCCCCGTCTGCCATAGTCGGTGCCACGACCCCCATTGACCCGGGCTCGGTCGTCACCACGCCGCGGAACACACCCCAATTCTCCGCGGCGCCAGAAAGAGGCCCCTCCCGTCGCAGGACGACGGACCGGGGCCTCTCGGCGTATCCGGGAAACCGGAAGGCGATCTTCAGCGATTCGGGCCGCGGGCCCCGGCCGGCCCGGTCAACGGTCGGTGAACCGCATCTCGAACCACGTCGTCTTGCCCCGCGCCAGCAGGTCCACACCCCAGCGGTCGGCGAGCCGGTCGACGAGGAACAGCCCGCGCCCGCTGATGTCCAGCTCCCCCACCGGCACCAGACAGGGCAGCCCGCGCGAGGGATCGCGCACCTCGGCCCGGATCCAGCCCCTGCGCCGCGCGAGCCGCAGCCCGAAGTGCCGGGCGCCGGTGTGCCGCACGGCGTTCCCGACGAGCTCCGAGACCAGCAGCACGGCGTGCTCGGCGAGCCGCTCGGACAGGCCCCAGTGGCAGACGATCACCGCCTGGGTGAGCCGCCGCACGGCGACCGTGGACTCCGGGCAGGAGGGCATCCGGATCTCACGGACCGTGGGGTCGCCGTACCGTTCGAGCGCCTTGAGCGCCAGTTCGTCGTCAACCGCCGGAGCCCAGCGCGCCTCGGCCGTACCGACTCCGCGTCGCGGCTGCTCCGTTCCCTCCAGACCCGCCATGCCCCCCATGATGGACGCCGAAAAGCCGTCCGGGAGTGGAACCTTCGGATTCGGTTTTCCGGAAGGGGGCCCTCCGAGGCCGTGCGGCGACATATGCCAGAGGCTTCATCCGCGCCGCCACACCATGACTGACCTGCGATGACCGCGGGTGCACAAAAGATCGTCACGGCTGTCCGACCGGGTCAACGGCAAGGGTCGGCACACCCCTCGAAATTCCCCCACAAGAGGCAACCCCCGGAACCCGATCCTCCATGTACACACGCTCGGGCCAGGGGGTCACTTCCTGTCAATTGCGCTGCGGACAGACGAACTTGGCCTTGCCCGGACCGTCCTCGACAAAACTGCGCATACCGATCTCGCGGTCCTCGGTGGCGAACAGCCCGGCGAACCAGTTGCGTTCGATCGCCAGTCCGGTGTCGATGTCGGTCTCCAGGCCGGAGTCCACCGCTTCCTTGGCGGCCCGCAGGGCGATGGCGGGACCGGCGGCGAGCCGGGCCGCCCAGGCGTGCGCCTGCTCGTACACCTCGGCGGCCGGGACGACCCGGTCCACCAGCCCGATGGCCAGCGCCTCGTCGGCCTTGACCTGACGGCCGGTGAAGATGAGGTCCTTGGCCTTGGACGGGCCGATCAGCCGGGGCAGCCGCTGGGTGCCACCGGCGCCCGGGATCAGGCCGAGCAGGATCTCGGGCTGGCCGAGCTTGGCGTTGTCGGCGGCGATCCGGAAGTCCGCGCAGAGCGCGAGCTCGCAGCCGCCGCCCAGCGCGTAGCCGGTCACCGCGGCGACCACCGGCTTGGGGATACGGGCGACGGCGGTGAAGGCGTCCTGGAGTGACCGGGACCGGGCGATCATGGCCGGGTGGTCCATGTCCCGCATCTCCTTGATGTCCGCGCCGGCCGCGAACACCTTCTCCCCGCCCCAGAGCACCACGGCCCGCACGTCGGCGCGGTGGGTGATCTCCTCGGCCAGCTCGCGCAGCCGGTCCTGGGTGGCGATGTCCAGCGCGTTCATCGGCGGACGGTCCAGCCGGACGGTGCCGACGCCTTCCGCGACCTCAAGATGCACAGTCATGGCAGCAGGTTAGACGCCGGGAAACGGCGACGGCCCGGTGCACTTGGTCACAGTGCGCCGGGCCGTACCGAACGGGAGGGGTCAGCTGCCCTTCGTCCACTCCGACCACGGCATGTTCCAGCCGTTGAGGCCGTTCTCCGGCTGGATGACCTTGTCGTCGGAGTTCTTCACCACGACGACGTCACCGATCAGCGAGTTCTTGAAGAACCAGGAACCGGGCATCGAGGGGTCGCCGCCGCCGCGCTGGTCCTCCAGGCCGACGCAGCCGTGGCTGGCGTTCTCGGCGCCGAAGGTGGCGTGGCCGGACCAGTAGTTGCCGTGGATGAAGGTGCCGGACGTGGAGAGGCGCATCGCGTGCGGCACGTCCTTGATGTCGTACTCGCCGCCGAAGCCGACCGTGTCGCCGTTCATCCGGGTCACGTCGTACTTCTCGCTGATGACCATCTGACCGTTGTAGGTCGAGTGGCCGGGGGCGCCGGCGGAGATCGGGATCGTCTTGACGACCTTGCCATCGCGCTCGACCTTCATGGTGTGCGCCTTGGCGTCCACCGTGCTCACCTGGCGGCGGCCGACGGTGAACTTCACGGTCTTGGTCTGGGTGCCGTAGACGCCGGGGCGGCCCTCGACGCCGTTGAGGTTGAGGTGCAGCGTCACCTTGGTGCCGGCCGCCCAGTAGTTCTCGGGGCGGAAGTCGACGCGGTCGTTGCCGAACCAGTGCGGCTTGATCTCGACGGCGGGCTCGGCGGTCACCTTGACCGCCTTCTCCACGGCCTTGGGGTCGGTGATGCCCCGGCTGAAGGTGAGAGAGACCGGCATGCCCACGCCGACGGTGCTGCCGTCCTCGGGCGTGAAGTAACCGGCGAAGGTGTTCTTCGGGGTGAGCGTGGTGAACGACGCGTGCTTGGCGGACTCGCGGCCGTCCTTGTCCTTGGCTATCGCGTCCACGGAGTACTTGGTGGACGCCGCCAGGTGGGCGACGGGCTCCCAGAGGGACCCGCCGCGGGATATCTTCCCCTCTATTCGGCCGCCCTTGCCGTCCGTCACCTTCACCGACGTCAGGCTGCCCTGGTCGGCGGTGACCTTCAGCGCCCCGCTCGTCTTCACGTCGGTCGCGCCGTCCTTGACCGCGATGGACACCACGGCCTGCGACGGGCCGTCGGCGGCGACCTTCTTGCCCGACTTGTGGCCCGGGTCCGACGCTTCCTTGTCGCCTCCGCACGCGGTGGCCACGGTCATCACCGCGGCCAGCACCAGGGCGGACAGCGCTCCCCGGCGTCCGCTTCTCCCGATCCCCCCGCGTCCCCCGGATCTCACGGACAGCGGCAACACGTTCACTACGGTTTCTCCTCATCGCACGGCCCGCGGCCACGCGGCGCCCCCGAAGCGCGACCTCCGCGCATGGCGATAGATAACCATACGGATCGGACAGCCCGGCCCCGTGAAGGTCACCGTTGCGTTCCAAGTGGTACGCGAACGGGGGTGCATAGGGTGCCGACCGGGTCAATCCACCCCGGCGAGGGAGGTCGAGCGGCCCAGCGCGGAGCCCGCGCGCCACTCCTCCCAGGTCAGATTCCAGCCACCCAGCCCGTTGTCCGGCAGCACCGGGCGCCGCCCGGAGTTGATCACTTCGACGGTGTCGCCGACGAGGGACGCGGCGTAGAACCAGGCGGCCGGGGTGGCACCGGCGGCGGCGTCGACGTGCTCCGCGTCGCGCAGCCCGATGCAGCCGTGGCTGACGTTCCGGGCGCCGAACGTCGCCGCCGGGACCCAGTAGTTGCCGTGCAGAAACGTCCCCGTGGCGGTGAGCCGCATGGCGTGCGGCACGTCCTTGATGTCGTACTCGCCGCCGAAGCCGACCGTGTCCCCGTTCATCCGGATCACCGGCGCCTTCTCGCTGATCACCATCCGGCCCGTGTACGTCTCGGTCCCGGGGCCGCCCGTGGTGACCGGCACGGTGCGCAGCGTCCGGCCGGCGCGAACCACCGTCATGGTGTGCGCGGCGGCGTCCACGGTGCTCACCTGGTCCCGGCCGACCCGGAAGGCGACGCCGCGGCGCTGGATCCCGTAGACGCCGGGCGCCGCGCGGACGTCACGGAGCCGCAGGTCGACGGTGACGAGGGAGCCGGGCGTCCACCGCCGGCGCGGCCGGAAGTCCAGCCGCGAGGGGCCGAACCAGTGGCCGGCGACCTCGGTCCGCGGCCAGGCGGTGACCTTGACGGCCCGTTCGACCGCCGCCCGGTCGGCGACCGGCCGGCTGAAGGCGAGGGAGACGATCATGCCCGTGCCGACCGTGGCACCGGGGGCGGGGGTGAGCGCGGCGACGACGCGGTGCTCCGGGACGTACGTCCTGAACTCGCTGTGCTGCGTCGCCCTTCGGCCCTCCGCGTCCCTGGCGGCCACGTCGACGGTGTAGCGGGCGGCGAGCGCGAGCCGCCGCGCGGCCGGCCGCCAGCGGCGCCCGTCGGCGGAGATCCGCCCGGCGACCGGGCGGCGGACGCCGTCCCGGATCCGGACCGCCCGTACCCGCTCCAGCCGGCCCTGCCGGACCCGCACCTCGAACCGGTCCGCGGCACGGACGTTCCGGGCGCCGGGGCGCGGGGTGACCCGGATCAGCCCGGCGACCGGCCGCGGGTCGTCCGTGGGCGCCGCGGCCACCGGCGCGGCGGAGTGGGACCGTGCCGCTCGCGGGGCCTCGGCGGCGCAGCCGGAGAGCATGGCGAGGGCGGCGAGGGCGCACAGTCCGCGCAGGGCGCGCGGGAGGGCAAATCCTGTCACATCCGTCCCAACGACCCGGCTCCCCACGGGAAACGTACCGGCACTCGCTTGCCGCGCCCGGTCACACCTGAGAGCGCATGCGCGGAACCGGGCAGGAGTGGGAAGGAAACCCCGAAGGAGCCCCGGGACGCGGGGCGGAGGCCGCACCGCCGGACACCCGTACGGGACGCCGGGCGTCCGGTGCGCGCCGTCCGAGAGCCGCCGGAGGCGAACACGTGTCGAGCACACCGGAGCAGCAGACGGGGCGCCGCCCCCAGGCCCGACCGGCGGAGCGGACGGCCGCGGCGCCGCCCGCCGCCGTCAACGGACGGCCGGTGGTACGCGGCGCCGAGGGAGCGGTGTGGCCGGGCTCCCCCGAGCCGCTGGGGGCCTCCTTCGGCGTCGGGGCGCACGGCGTCGCCGGGACGAACTTCGCCCTCTGGGCCGGGGGCGCGGAGGCGGTGGAGGTGTGCCTCTTCGACGACGCCGACGACACCGGCGCCGGCGGCGAGCTGCGCGAAACCCGGTACTTCCTCGGCGAGTTGACGCACGAGATATGGCACGGCTTCATCCCCGGCGTCCTGCCGGGACAGCGCTACGGCTTCCGGGTGCACGGCCGCTGGGACCCCTGGACGGGCGCCCGCTGGAACCCCGCCAAACTGCTGCTCGACCCCTGCGCCCGGGCCGTCGACGGCGACTTCGGCCACCCGCCGGGCCGCTCCGGGCCGCTGCCGCCGGAGCTGTACGGACACGTCCGGGACTGGCCGCAGCAGCACGTCGCCGACACCGTCCGCGACGACCGGGACTCGGCGCCGTTCGTCCCCAAGGGCGTGGTCGTCGCCGACGACGACGTCCCGGCCGGCGCCGGCCGGCCCGAGACGGCCTGGGCCGACTCGGTCATCTACGAGCTGCACGTCCGCGGCTTCACCATGCGCCACCCCGGCGTCCCGCCGGCGCTGCGCGGGACCTACGCGGGGCTGGCGCACCCGGCCGCCCTCGACCATCTGGTCCGCCTCGGGGTGACGGCCGTCGAGCTGCTGCCCGTGCACCAGTTCGCCCACGAGGACCACCTGCTCCGCCGCGGCCTGCGCAACTACTGGGGCTACAACTCCATCGGCTACTTCGCGCCGCACGCCGCGTACGCGGCCACCGGCACCCGCGGCCAGCAGGTCGGCGAGTTCAAGCGGATGGTCCGGGCGCTGCACGCGGCCGGCATCGAGGTGATCCTCGACGTCGTCTACAACCACACCGCCGAGGGCGGCGAGCTCGGGCCCACGCTCTCGCTGCGCGGTGTCGACAACCGCCGCTACTACCGGCTCCAGGACGACCCCCGCCGCTACGCCGACTACACCGGCTGCGGCAACACCCTGCACGTCGTCCGGCCCAATGTGCTCCGGCTGATCACCGACTCGCTGCGGTACTGGGTGACGGAGATGGGCGTCGACGGGTTCCGCTTCGACCTGGCGGCGGCGCTCGCCCGGTCCATGCACGACGTCGACATGCTCTCGCCGTTCCTCGCCGTCATCGCCCAGGACCCGGTGCTGCGCCGGGTCAAGCTGATCGCCGAGCCGTGGGACGTCGGGTCCGGCGGTTACCAGGTGGGCCACTTCCCGCCGCTGTGGACGGAGTGGAACGACCGCTACCGGGACGCCGTACGCGACTTCTGGCGCGGCGCGCTCCCGGACGTACGCGACCTGGGCTACCGGCTCTCCGGCTCCAGCGACCTCTACGCGTGGGGCGGCCGGCGGCCCTACGCGTCGGTCAACTTCGTCACCGCGCACGACGGATTCACCCTGCGCGACCTGGTGAGCTACGAACGGAAGCACAACGAGGCCAACGGGGAGGGCAACCGCGACGGCAACGACGACAACCGCTCCTGGAACTGCGGCGCGGAGGGGCCGACGGACGACCCGGCCGTGCTGGCCCTGCGCCGGCGGCAGGCGCGCAACCTGATGACCACGCTCCTGCTCTCCACCGGGGTGCCGATGCTCGTCGCGGGCGACGAGATGGGCCGCACCCAGGGCGGCAACAACAACGCCTACTGCCAGGACAACGAGACCGGCTGGGTCGACTGGTCGCTGCTGACGGATCCGGGCTGGCGGGCCCTCGCCGACCTGACCTCCCGGCTGCTGGCCCTCCGCCGCACCCACCCCGTCCTGCGCAGCCGCACCTTCTTCTCCGGCCGGCCGCAGTCGGCGGACGGGCTGCGGGACCTCGCCTGGTTCACCCCGCGCGGCACGGAGATGACGGAGGCCGACTGGTACGCGCCCGCCGCCACGCTGGGCATGTACCTCTCCGGCGGCGACATCCCGCAGCGCGGACCGGACGGCACGCCCGTCACGGACGACAGCTTCCTCGTCGTCCTGCACGCCGGGGAGGAGCCGGTCCGGTTCACGCTGCCCGGGCCGCCCTGGGCGGAGACGTACGAGCTGCTCGTCGACACGGACCTGGAGGAGCAGGACACCGCACCCGGCGCACGGCATACGGCGGGCGCCCCGATCACCGTGCGGGCGCGGTCCGTTGTGGTGTGGAAGGTGCTGCCGGGACGGGTGCCCGGGGAGCCGGCCGGGAAGGGGACGGAAGGGGGTACGGGACCCCGGTCCTAAGGCGGAAATCCGAGTGAGCGTTGTCAGTGGCGGGCCGTAGGCTCCCCACTGATGACCGGAATCCGTGAAGCACCCGGGGCCGAGGCGCAGCGCTCCGCCGTGCGCTCGCTGCTGCGCCTGTGGCCGTTCGTGCGGCCGGCCCGGGGCCGGATGCTGATCGGCGTGGTGATGGCGGTGTTCGCCTCGGCCATGAGTCTGGTGATCCCGCTGGCTCTCAAGTGGACGGTCGACGGGCCCATCGCGGACCGGGATCCGCCCGGGGTGTGGCTCGGCGGGCTGGCGATCCTCGTGCTGGGCGTGCTGGAGGCGGGGCTGTTCGGGCTCCGCCGGCTGGTGGTGGCCCGGCCGCTCGCCGAGGTCGAGGCGACCATGCGGGAGACGCTCTACCGCCACCTCCAGCGGCTGCCCGTCTCCTTCCACGACCGGTGGGCGTCCGGCCAGTTGCTCTCCCGCGCGACCACCGACCTGATGCTGCTGCGCATATTCCTGGCGTTCGCGCTGACGTTCCTCGTCGTCAACGGGCTGACGATCCTCATCGGATTCGTCATCCTGCTCCTCCAGCGGTGGACGCTGGGCCTGGTGCTGCTCGCCCCGGTCGTCCCGCTGGTCATCCTCTGCCGCTCCTTCGAGGCCCGCTACTCGCTGGCGGCCCGCACCGCCCAGGACCAGGTCGGCGATCTCACCACGGTGGTGGAGGAGAGCGTCCTCGGCATCCGGATCATCAAGGGCTTCGGCCGGCACCGGGGGCAGCAGCGGGCCTTCGAGGCGCTCTCCGGCCGGGTCCGCGCGACGGAGCTGCGCAAGGCACGCCTGCTGGGGGCGTTGTGGGCGGTCATCATGATCCTGCCCGAGGTGGCGATCGGCGCGGCGCTGGTGCTGGGCGTCCGGGAGGTCGCCGACGGCGGTCTGACGGCGGGGGCGCTGGTGGCGTTCCTGTCGACCGCGCTGGCGCTGCGCTGGCCGGTGGAGTCGATCGGCTTCCTGCTGGCGCTCTCCAACGAGGCCGCCACGGCGACGGACCGCTACTTCGAGGTGCTGGACGTGCCGGTGCCGGCGGATCCCCGGGAAGGGGAGGCGGCGGGGGCCGCCGCCTCCCCCGCGTGCCGCGACGGCGGACTGCGCCTGGAAGGCGTCGAGTTCCGCTACCCGGACGCGCCGCCGGACGCCCCGCCCGTGCTGCGCGGTGTCGATCTGCACATCCGGCCCGGGGAGACCATGGCCCTGGTCGGGGCCACCGGCAGCGGCAAGACCACCCTGACCGCGCTGATCCCCCGGCTGCACGAGGCCACCGCCGGCCGGATCACCCTCGACGGGCAGGACGTCGCCGCGCTTCCCCGCGAGCGGCTGCGCGAGCTGGTCGCCGTCGCGTTCGAGGAACCGACGCTGTTCAGCGCCTCCGTGGGAGAGAACGTGCTGATGGGCGGGGACGGCGTGGGCGACGCCGAGCTGGCGCGGGCGCTGGCGGTGGCCCGGGCCGACGGCTTCGTCCACGCGCTGCCGCAGGGCACCGACACCCAGGTCGGCGAGCAGGGCCTCAGCCTCTCCGGCGGGCAGCGGCAACGCCTCGCCCTGGCCCGCGCGGTGATCGGGGAGCCGCGGTTCCTGATCCTCGACGACCCGCTCTCGGCGCTCGACGTGCACACGGAGGCGCAGGTGGAGCGGGCACTGCGGGAGGTGCTCGCCACGACGACCGCGCTCGTGGTCGCCCACCGGCCGTCCACCGTGCTGCTCGCGGACCGGGTCGCGCTGCTGTCGGAAGGACGGATCGCGGCCGTCGGCACCCACCACCAACTCCTGCGGGAGAACCGGGAGTACGCGTGGCTGATGTCCGCCCCGGAGGGCGGACCGGAGCCGTACGGGGAACGGGTGCCGTCCGGGTGCCCGGACGCCGCGGAGCGTCCGAAGGGCGCGGCGGATGGGCACGGAGCGGAACGCCGGACGGGGGCGGAACGCCGGACGGGCACGGGAGGCCGGAGCGACTCGGCACACCGGACAGGCGTGGAACCCCAAGGCGACTCGGCGGACCGGGCCGGGCCGGCCCTACGGGAACGTCCGGGGCACCGGACGGGGGCGGAACACCGGGACGACTCGACACACCGGACCGGGCCGACCCTCAAGGCCCGCCCGGAACGCCCTGGACACCAGGAAGGGGACGACCGACCGTGACCTCCACCGTCTCCGGTCCGCCGGATGCCGGCGCGCGTCCGGCCGAGGGCGCCGCCGGGGCGCCCGCCGGCGGCCCGCCGGACCCGTCGGCCGACGACCCGGTCGCGCGGGACGTCCTGCCCGCGCCGCAGGGCGCCTCGCTGAAGCTGCTGCGCTCCCTGCTGGCGCCGGCGCGCGGGCGCGTGTGGCTGACGGTGTTCCTGCTGCTGGCCCAGCAGGCGGCCGTGCAGGCCGGCCCGCTGCTCGTCGCCGTCGCCATCGACCGGGCCGTGCCGGCCGTCCGCCGGGACGACTACGGCCCCCTCGTCGCGGTGGGCGCCGCCTACCTGGTCTGCGCGGTGGCCTCCGGCCTGCTCCAGCTGGCCTTCATCCGGGTCTCGGCCCGGGTCGGCCAGGACGCGCTGCTCGATCTGCGGGGCCGCATCTTCCGGCACGCGCAGACGCTGAGCGTCGACTTCCACGAGCGCTACACCTCGGGCCGGGTGATCTCCCGGGCCACCACCGACGTCGAGGCGCTGCGCGAGCTGCTCAACGACGGGCTCCAGGAGCTCATGGGCATCGCCACGTCGGTCGTCCTCGTCTCCGCGACCCTGGCCTGGCTGGACTGGCGGACGGGCGCGGCGGCGGCGCTGTCCTTCGTCCCGCTCGCCGTCGTCATGCGCGGCTACCGGCGCCGGTCGCTGACGGTGCACCGCCGGAGGTCGACGGCCACCGCCGCCGTCATCGTGAAGTTCGCGGAGACGATGAACGGCATCCGGCCGGTGCAGGCGTTCCGCCGGGAGGCGGTGAACGAGCGGCACTTCGCCGAGCTCAACCACCGGCACCGGGAGACCAATGTGGACGCCATGCACAGCATGGCCCGGTACATCGTGACCTCCCGGCTGATCTGCAACGTCTCGCTGGCCGCGGTGGTGGTCTGGAGCGCCTACCGGGTGGCCTCCGGCGGGCTGGAGCTGGGTGTGCTCGCGGCGGCGGTGCTGTACCTGCGGCGGCTCTATGATCCGGTGGACCAGGTCGGTATGTTCCTCAACTCGTACCAGGCGGCGGCCGCGTCGTTGGAGAAGATCGCCGGTCTGCTGGCGCAGCGGCCCACGGTCCCCGAGCCGGAGCGGCCGGTGGCGCTGCCGCCGCGTCCGGCCGGCGAACCCGGCCGCGAGGTCGTCTTCGAGGGCGTGCGCTTCGCCTACCGCACCGGCGGCGAGGTCCTGCCCCGCTTCGACCTCACCCTCGCCGCCGGGCGGACCGTGGCGGTCGTCGGCTCCACCGGCGCCGGCAAGTCCACCCTGGCCAAGCTGCTGGCCCGGTTCTACGACCCGACCGAGGGCCGGGTGCTGCTCGACGGCGTACCGCTCACCGACCTGTCCTCCGCCGAGCTGCGCCGGCATGTGGTGATGGTGACGCAGGAGGCGTTCCTGTTCTCCGGCACCGTCGCCGAGAACATCGCCGTCGGCCGTCCCGACGCCACCCGCGCGGAGATCGAGAGCGCGGCCAAGGCCATCGGCGCCCACGACTTCATCACCGCGCTGCCCGACGGCTACGACACCGACGTACGCAAGCGCGGCGGGCGCATCTCCGCCGGCCAGCGGCAGCTCGTCGGCTTCGCCCGGGCCCTCCTCGCCGACCCGGCCGTCGTCGTCCTGGACGAGGCCACGTCCTCACTCGACATCCCCGGCGAGCGCGCCGTCCAGCGGGCGATGCGCACGGTCCTGCGCGGCCGGACGGCGGTGGTCATCGCCCACCGGCTGTCGACCGTACAGATCGCCGACCGGGTCCTGGTGATGGCCGACGGCCGAGTGGTGGAGGACGGCACTCCGGCCGAACTGACGGCGGGCGAGGGGAGGTTCGCCGCACTACACCAGGCGTGGCGGGACAGCTTGGCATAAGGCCCACTCGCACGCGGGACCGGGCACGCATCCGCCGACGACGAAGCCCGACGGCGCGGCCGGCCCGGGGGCCGGGGGCGCGGCCGGGCGTGCGGCGGTCGGGCGGGCCGGCGCCGGCGATCGAGCCGGAGGCGTAACCCCGGGGCAGGAAGCGGGACATGAGCCACTGCGCCCGGTCGACGGACGGGCCAGGGACCCGGTCCCGGTCGAGACCGGCCGTGGTCCCGGTCGGAGCCAGGCAGGCCGGGCAGACCGCGGTTGGCAGGCAGGCCGAGCGGGCCGGGGCCCGGGTTGGGCCGAGCCGGGCCGCGGTCGGGGCGTGCGGCCGTGGTCGGTCCGAGCGGAGCACGCTCGGGATCCGGATTGGGCGAGCCGAGCCACGGTCGAGGCACGTCAGGCAAGGCAGGGCCGGGCGGGCCGCAGTCGGGACAGGCGGTCCGCCGTCGGGCCGAGCGGGGGCGGTCATGGTCCGGGTTGGGCCGAGCCGCCTCGGTTAGCCGGGCCGCTGTCGCGGTCGGGCAGGTCGGGCAGGTCGGGCAGGTCGGGCAGGTCGGGCAAGGCCGGCCCGGGCAAGGCCAAGCCGCAATCGCGACGGGCGGCCCACGGCCGGGCCGAGCAGGCCGCAGTCCGGGTTCGGGATAGGCCGCGCCGAGCCGCGGTCGAAGCAAGGCCGGGCAGGCCGCAGGCGAGGTTGGGGCGGGCAAGGAAGCGGGCGTCATCCGGGGTGGGGGTAGGGCCCGGTGCCGGCGGGCCTGGGTGGTGTCCGGCTGCGGGGTACGCCCCGCGCCGCGCCCCGGGCCGGCGGCCGTCCGGGCGCGTGCAACGCGGCCGGACGCCGGCGCCGCAGAACCGCTGACCGTCGCGACCACCCCGCACCGCCGCCGGAACAGCCGCATCCGGCCATCGGCGCCCCCGCCCCGTCCGGCCGCGCGCGGTAGACCGTCGTCTTCCGGTCGTCGGGCAAGCCATGCGCCCGGTCCCGGAATTTCGGCCACACCCCCCGTCCCGGACCGCCCTTCCCCACCCAACTCCCGGCATAACGCCCGCTATTCGGACAGCGATCTTTGGCCAACGGACATTTTCCGGCCAACTTGTTGACGCGCTCCTGACATCCGCCGGGAGGCGGTGGCACTCTTCACCACAACCGGCGCCGGAACACCCCCACCCCCCGCGCTCCCCACAGCGCCCGCATCGACACCACAGCACCCCCCACAGCGAAACGTTCCACCACGAGGCTTCACCGCCGAAGCCTCCCCGTCGGGGCTTCACCGTCGAAGCACCCGCACCCTGGCTCCCGTACCGCACCGGAGCACCTCCCGATCCCGGACGGGAACGCCTCACCCCACCCCCATCCCGGAGTTTTCCCTCCTCTCTTCTCTCCACTGGTTCTGCCGTGAACAGCCGGCCGGCTCCCCACGCCGCCCGGCCGCCCATCCGGCCACACACCCACCGGTCGTGGTCGTCCGCAGAAGGAGTCAGCGTGAGACCCACCCCCCAGAGACGCGCCGTCGCGACCGGCGCCCTCGTAGCCGTCACCGCGATGCTCGCCGTGGGCGTCCAGACGACCTCGGCCTCGGCCGGGCAGGACAAGGCCGCCCCGGCGGCCCCCCGGCAGTCGATCCACAAGCCCGACCCGGGCGCCCAACCGGTCAAGCTGTCGCCGTCACAGCGGGCCGAGCTGATACGCGACGCCAACGCCACCAAGGCGGAAACGGCGAAGACCCTGGGCCTCGGGGCCAAGGAGAAGCTCGTCGTCCGCGATGTCGTCAAGGACGCCAACGGCACGGTGCACACGCGCTACGAGCGCACCTACGACGGACTGCCGGTGCTCGGCGGCGACCTGGTGGTCGACGCCACCAAGGGCGGCCAGGTCAAGACCATCGCGAAGGCCACCAAGCAGCGCATCACGGTAGCCACCACCACCCCGTCCCTCGCCGCCTCGGCGGCCGAGAAGGACGCCGTCAAGTCCGCCCGCGCCAAGGGCTCCAAGGCCGGCAAGGCCGACCGGGCGCCGCGCAAGGTGGTCTGGGCGGCGAACGGCAAGCCGGTGCTCGCCTACGAGACCGTCGTGGGCGGCCTCCAGGACGACGGCACGCCCAACCAGCTGCACGTCATCACGGACGCGAAGACGGGCAAGAAGCTCTTCGAGTTCCAGGGCGTCAAGCAGGGCACCGGCAACAGCCAGCACAGCGGCCGGGTCGAGATCGGCACCACCAAGGTCGGCAACGTCTACCAGCTCTGGGACCAGACGCGCGGCGGCCACAAGACGTACAACCTCAACGGCGGCACGTCGGGGACCGGCACCATCTTCACCGACGCCGACGACGTCTGGGGCAACGGGACCAACTCCGACCCGGCGACCGCCGGCGTGGACGCGCACTACGGCGCCCAGGTCACCTGGGACTACTACAAGAACGTGCACGGCCGCAGCGGCATCCGCGGTGACGGCGTCGGCGCGTACAGCCGTGTCCACTACGGCAGGAACTACGTCAACGCCTTCTGGGACGACAGCTGCTTCTGCATGACCTACGGCGACGGCAACGGCATCCCGCTCACCTCGATCGACGTCGCCGCGCACGAGATGACGCACGGCGTCACCTCCGCCACCGCCAACCTCACCTACAGCGGTGAGTCGGGCGGCCTCAACGAGGCGACCTCGGACATCATGGCGACCGCCGTGGAGTTCTGGGCCAACAACCCCACCGACAAGGGCGACTACCTCATCGGTGAGAAGATCAACATCAACGGCAACGGCACCCCGCTGCGCTACATGGACAAGCCCAGCAAGGACCGTTCCTCCAAGGACGCCTGGTACTCCGGCCTGGGCGGCATCGACGTCCACTACTCGTCCGGCCCGGCCAACCACTGGTTCTACCTGGCCTCCGAGGGCAGCGGCGCCAAGGTGATCGACGGGGTGTCGTACGACAGCCCCACCTCCGACGGACTGCCCGTCACCGGCATCGGCCGGGACAACGCCGCGAAGATCTGGTACAAGGCGCTGAGCGAGCGCATGCGCTCCAACACCGACTACAAGGGCGCCCGTGACGCCACCCTGTGGGCGGCCGGCGAGCTGTTCGGCGTCAACAGCGAGACGTACAACAACGTGGCCAACGCCTGGGCGGCCATCAACGTCGGCCCCCGCGCCTCCACCGGCGTCTCGGTCACCAGCCCCGGCGACCAGACCAGCATCGTGAACCAGGCCGTCTCCCTGCAGATCAAGGCCACCGGTTCGACGAGCGGCGCGCTGACCTACTCGGCCACCGGGCTGCCGGCCGGCCTGTCGATCAACGCCTCCACCGGCCTGATCTCCGGCACCCCCACCACCACGGGCACCAGCGACGTGACGGTGACGGTCAAGGACTCCGCCGGCAAGACCGGCTCCACGTCCTTCAAGTGGACGGTCAACACCACGGGCGGCGGCAGCGTCTTCGAGAACGCCACCCAGGTGGCCATCCCGGACGCGGGCGCGGCCGTGACCTCGCCGATCGTCGTCACCCGGAGTGGCAACGGCTCCTCCGCGCTCAAGGTGGACGTGAACATCACCCACTCCTACCGCGGTGACCTCGCGATCGACCTGGTCGCCCCGAACGGGAAGATCTGGCGGCTGAAGAGCGCCGACGCCTGGGACTCCGAGGCGAACGTCTCCGAGACGTACACGGTCGACGCCTCCGGCGTGACCGCGAGCGGCACCTGGAAGCTCAAGGTGCAGGACGTGTACTCGGGTGACTCCGGCACCATCGACAAGTGGCGGCTGACCTTCTGACGGACGGCAGGACCGGCACGGACGGCACGACCGTCCCCGGCGGCCGGACGGGACGACCGTCCGGCCGCCGGGACCGCGGGACCGGGCGCCGCCCGGGGTGAGCTTCGACTCCCCCGGGCGGCGCCTCTCGCGTTGCCCGCGACCGGCGGCCCGCCGCCCACCGCCCACCGCCCCCGTCCGGCGGCGGATCCGGACGACGCACGTCCCGCACAACCGGAATAGCCAATTCGACCGCTTCGCCCGGAAATTCCCCGAACAGGCGAAGAATCTTTATCAAACCGCTGCCACAGCAGCCCCGATATTCCCGGCGAGACGCACGCGAGTTCGATCAAACTGGCGCTCGGCCGCGATCCTCGCGGACCGCTCACTCTCACCTGCCAGGAGCATGCGTGCGTCACACGTCCCGAATAGCCCGTGCCGGGTCCCGTCGCCCCGCCGTCGTCGCGAGCGCGGCCACGGTCGCCGCGGCCCTCCTCGCCTCCGGCTTCGCCGGGGCACCGGCCCAGGCGGCCGGCCAGGAGGACCCCGCCAAGGCCCTGAAGCTCAGCGGCAAGGAGCGGCTGATCCCGCGCGGCACGGTCACCGACGAGGACGGCACCGTCCACACCCGCTTCGAGCGCACCTACGAGGGCCTGCCCGTCCTCGGCGGCGACCTCGTCGTCCACCAGGACAAGAACGGCAAGGTCGAGGACGTCGACAAGGCCACCGAGGCCACCATCAAGGTCCCCACCACCAAGGCGAAGATCGCCGCCCCCGTCGCGCGCCGCCAGGCGCTGGCGGCCACGGCGGACGAGGGCGCCGGCGCCTTCGTCCGCAACCAGGCCCCGCGCAAGGTGGTCTGGGCGGCCAAGGGCGCCCCCGTCCTCGCCTACGAGACGGTCGTCGGCGGCCTCCAGCACGACGGCACCCCCAGCGAGCTGCACGTCGTCACCGACGCCACGACCGGCAAGAAGCTGGACGAGTACCAGGCCATCGCCACCGGCACGGGTACCGGCATGTACAACGGCAAGGTCCCGGTGAACTCGCTGAAGTCCGGCGGCCGGTTCTACATGAAGGACACCAAGCGCGGCGGTCACACGACCTTCCACGCGAAGAACAAGGAGACCGGCTCGTTCCCGGCCTTCAGCAACACCCGTGACGTCTGGGGCAACGGCAAGCAGAGCATGGCCCAGACCGCCGCCGTCGACGCCCAGTACGGCGCCGCGATGACCTGGGACTACTACAAGAACGTCCTGGGCCGCAAGGGCATCAAGGGCAACGGCAAGGCCGCCAACTCCTTCGTCCACTACGGCAACGGCTACAACAACGCCTTCTGGTCGGACGAGTGCTTCTGCATGGTCTACGGCGACGGCAAGGGCAACAAGACGCCGCTGACCTCCCTCGACGTCGCGGGCCACGAGATGACGCACGGCGTCACCTCCGCCACCGCCCGCCTCCGCTACGAGGGCGAGTCCGGTGGCCTGAACGAGGCCACCTCCGACATCTTCGGCACCGCCGTCGAGTTCTACGCCCGCAACGGCAAGGACAAGGGCGACTACCTCATCGGCGAGAAGCTGGGCAAGCCGCTCCGCTACATGGACAAGCCCAGCAAGGACGGCCGCTCGGCCGACTACTGGCGCAAGGGCCTCGGCAACCTGGACGTGCACTACTCGTCCGGCGTGGCCAACCACTTCTTCTACCTCCTGGCCGAGGGCAGCGGCGCCAAGACGATCAACGGCGTCAAGTACAACAGCCCGACCTGGGGCAACAAGAAGGTCAACGGCATCGGCCGCGGCGCCGCCGAGAAGATCTGGTACAAGGCGCTCACCGCGTACATGACCACCGGCACCGACTACAAGGGCGCGCGCTCCGCGACCCTGAAGGCGGCCAAGGCCCTGTACGGCACCAAGAGCAAGCAGTACAAGTCCGTCCAGGCGGCGTGGGACGGCGTCAACGTCAAGTAGTCCGGCCGTCCGGCCGTCACCGACCGGACGACCACCGGCGCCGGACGACCACCGGCGCCGGACAGACCGGCACACCGGACAGACCGGCACGCCCGACGGCCGGCCGGGGAGCAGGGGCAGCGCCCCGCCTCCCCGGCCGGCCGTCGGCGTCTCCCCGGCGCGTCCGCCGGCGGCTCAGCGCATCAGCACCCCCGCCGCCTCCCCGGAGGCCTCGGCCGGGACGGCGACGAGGCCCATCTCCGCGCCGTCGGCGAGGAGGCGGTGGCTGGGGAGGATGCGGACCGTGTAGCCGAAGGGGCCCGTGCGGTCGAAGGTGAGCGGACCCTCGTAGAGCCTGCGGCCGTCGAGGGCGGTGGTGCCCGCCGGCTTGAGCGGCACGGCCGCGGCGCCGGTGAGCCGGTCGGCGGCGTCCACCCGGCCGGCCAGGGCCTGCACCTCGACATCCGACGGATCGAGGTCGCCGAGGGTGACGGTCACCCGGAGGGTGACGGTGGAGCCCAGCTCGGCGGTGCCGTCCAGGGGCCCGTCGGCGGCGGCCTCCACATGGTCCACGGCGACCGCGGGCCAGGCGGCCCGCACCCGGGCCTTCCAGGCGGCGAGCTCCCGCGCCGCGTCCGGGGTGAGGGCGCGCTGCGCCTCCGCGGCCGGACCGTAGAGCCGCTCCACGTACTCGCGCACCATGCGCCCCGCCAGCACCTTGGGCCCGAGGGAGCCCAGTGTGCCGCGGACCATCTCGATCCAGCGGCCGGGCAGCCCGTCGGGGCCGCGGTCGTAGAAGCGGGGGGCGACGCGCGTCTCCAGCAGGTCGTAGAGGGCGGCGGCCTCCAGGTCGTCGCGGCGCTCCTCGTCGGTGCCCGAGCCGTCGGCGGTGGGGATGGCCCAGCCGAAGTCCGGCTCGTACCACTCGTCCCACCAGCCGTCCAGGACGGAGAGGTTGAGGCAGCCGTTGAGGGCCGCCTTCATGCCCGAGGTGCCGCACGCCTCCAGCGGGCGGAGCGGGTTGTTGAGCCAGACGTCGCAGCCCGGGTAGAGCTTCTGGGCCATGGCCATGCCGTAGTCCGGCAGGAAGACGACGCGGTGCCGGACGCGCGGGTCGTCGGCGAACCGGACGAGCTCCTGCACCAGCCGCTTGCCGCCGTCGTCGGCCGGGTGCGCCTTGCCCGCAACGACGATCTGGATCGGCCGCTCCGGGTCGAGCAGCAGCCGGGTCAGCCGCTCGCGGTCCCGCAGCATCAGGGTGAGCCGCTTGTACGACGGGACGCGGCGGGCGAAGCCGATGGTCAGCACGTCGGGGTCGAGCACCCCGTCGATCCAGCCGAGCTCGGCCGTGCCGGCGCCGCGCTCCCGCCAGGAGGCGCGCAGCCGCTCGCGGACCTCGTCCACCAGCTGCTCGCGCAACGTACGGCGGAGCTCCCAGACGTCGGCGTCGGAGATGTCCGCGACCGAGTCCCAGCGTTCGCTGCCGCCCAGGGTGAGCGCGTCCTCCGCCCGGGCGACGCCGATCCGGCGGGCGCCGAGCCGGAAGACCTCGGGGGCCACCCAGGTGGGCGCGTGGACGCCGTTGGTGATCGAGGTGATCGGCACCTCGGTGTCGTCGAAGCCCGGCCACAGGCCGGCGAACATCCGCCGGCTGACCTCGCCGTGCAGGGTGGAGACGCCGTTGGCGCGCTGGGCCAGCCGCAGCCCCATCACCGCCATGTTGAACAGGGCCGGGTCGCCGCCGGGGTAGTCCTCGGCGCCGAGCCGCAGCACTCTCTCCACGTCGATGCCGGGCAGCTCGGCGCCGTCGGCGAAGTGCCGGGCGACCAGCTCGCGGTCGAAGCGGTCGATGCCGGCCGGGACGGGCGTGTGGGTGGTGAAGACGGCACCGGCCCGGACGCTCTCCAGGGCGGCGTCGAAGTCCAGCCCGCCCGCGCTGAGTTCGCGGATGCGCTCCAGCCCGAGGAAGCCGGCGTGGCCCTCGTTGGTGTGGAACACCTCGGGGGCGGGGTGGCCGGTGAGCCGGCAGTAGGCGCGGACCGCCCGGACGCCGCCGATGCCCAGCAGCATCTCCTGGAGCAGCCGGTGCTCGCTGCCCCCGCCGTAGAGGCGGTCGGTCACGTCGCGTTCGCCCGGCGCGTTCTCCTCGACATCGGAGTCGAGGAGGAGCAGCGGCACCCGGCCGACCTCGGCCTTCCAGACGTGGGCGCGCAGGGACCGGCCGCCGGGCAGGGCCAGGGAGATCACGGCGGGTGCGCCGTCGGCCTCGCGGAGCAGGGACAGCGGCAGCTCGTTGGGGTCCAGCAGCGGGTAGTGCTCCTGCTGCCAGCCCTCGCGGGAGAGGGACTGCCGGAAGTAGCCGTGCCGGTAGAGCAGCCCCACGCCGATCAGCGGGACACCGAGGTCGCTGGCGGACTTCAGATGGTCGCCGGCGAGGATGCCGAGGCCGCCGCTGTACTGCGGGAGGGCGGCCGTGATGCCGAACTCGGGCGAGAAGTAGGCGACGGCGGCGGGCAGTCCGGGCGGCTGTTCCTGATACCACCGCGCGCCGGTGAGATAGTCGTGCAGGTCGTCGGCGGCCGCGGCGAGCCGCCTGCGGAAGCGGCGGTCGTCGGCGAGGGCGGTCAGCCGGGCGGCCGGCACGGCGCCGAGCAGCCGCAGCGGATCGCCGCCGGCCGCCCGCCAGCCCTCGGGATCGAGGGTCTGGAACAGCTCACGGGTCTCGGGATGCCAGGACCAGCGCAGATTGCGCGCCAGCTCGCTGAGCGGTCGTAGGGGCTCCGGAAGGACGGGGCGCACGCTGAATCGACGAATGGCCTTCACGAGCACGACGGTAGCGGCGCGGGGCCCGCGTCGCGGCTCAAGACGCCAAGTGCCTCCTTCTGCCCGATCTCCTTCCCTCGGGGGCGGACCTCGGGCGCTCCCTGACCCTGACAGGGGCAGGCACCCCGGCCGGAGAGGCGCTTGACTGGTCCCATGGACACTCCTGCCGCCCTGGGCGAATTCCTGCGCACCCGCCGCGCCGCGCTGCGGCCCGAGGACGTCGACCTGCCCGCCTACGGAGGACAGCGCCGGGTGCCCGGCCTGCGCCGTGAGGAGCTGGCCCTGCTGGCGGGGGTCAGCACGGCGTACTACACCCGGCTGGAGCAGGGCCAGTCCGTGAACGCCTCGGACGGGGTGCTGGACGCGCTGGCGCGGGCCCTGCGGCTCAGCCCGGACGAGCACGCGCACCTGCGGAACCTGGCCCGCCCCGGCCGTCCCGCGCCCCGGACCGCCGGCCGTCCCGCCCGGGTACGTCCCGGGGTGGCACGGCTGATCGCGGCCCTGGACGGGATCCCGGCCCTCGTGCTGAACCACCGCTACGACGTGCTGGACTGGAACCCCCTGGGCCACGCGCTGACCGCCGGCCACCTGGCCGCCGACGGCCCGCACCGCCCCGCCGCCCGTCCCAACACCCAGCGGCTGCTCTTCCTCGACCCGCACGTGCGGGACCTGTACCCACGCTGGGACCTGGAGTCCCGCCGGGCGGTGTCGGCGCTGCGGCTGGCCGCGGGCGAACACCCCGACGATCCGGCGCTGGCCGAGCTGATCGGCGAACTGACCATGAAGAGCCCGGAGTTCGCGTCCCTGTGGGCCCGGCATCCGGTCCGGGCCTGCGTCACGGGCAGCAAGGACTTCCACCACCCGCTGGTGGGCCCGCTGACGCTGACCTTCGAGATGCTGCGGGTGCCGACGACGGACGGCCCCGGGCAGTCGCTGCTGACGTTCAGCGCGGAGCCGGGGAGCCCGGCGGAGGCGGCGCTGCGGCTACTGGAGACCACGCTGGAGCCGGCGGCCGGGACGGACGGCCGCCGGGATCCGGAGGGCCGGGCGGGAGACCGGGCGGACGAGCGGGCGGGGTAACGGGCCGGAAGCCGAGCGGACGGGCGGCCGGGAGGCCCGGGGGGCGGGACAGCCGGGCAGTCGGGCGGACGCCCGTCCCGAACGCGCCGTCACCGGGCGCGCGGAACGCGACCGTCAGGAGCCGACCGCGCGCTGATGCGCCGGTACGAGGCGGAAATACGCCACGCCTACACCCCACCGTTCGAAGGCCGGAAGTCGCTACGGCCTTCGAAGGCCGGGTCGGCGCGGCGTTCCCCCATCCGGCCGTCGCCGGCACCCGGTCGTCACATTGCACACGATCGGCCCAGCGGGGAGACTCCCTACGAGTGACGGAGGCCCCGCCGCCTTCCCGGGCGGCACCGGGGGAACTACGCACCGGTAGTCCGGACGGTGCGGGCATGTTCGCCAGGGCCTGGTGGGAAAGCTCCATCGGTGCGGGGATCCCGCACCCGTCCGCTCACCCTCCGGACGGCCCCCTCGCTTTTTCCGCACTTCCCGCTCGTCAGGTTTTCCGCAGGTTTTCCCGCGCCCGGCCGGGTGAATGCGGACAGGTGCAGCCCTGCCCGCGCGCTCCCGGCCGTCGGGGCAGCGGATAGAAAGAACAGAACGCGCCAGATCCCCCGGCAGGACCGTCAGCATCCGTCAGTATCCGTTCGCAACCGGGCAATTCTCCGGTTTCCCCTCGGACCCCAGGTGATTCCATGATCGGTCGCATTCCCGTCCTGGACCTCGCCCCGCTCGTGGACTGCGGCCGCAGACCGGCGAAGGCAGTGGTCGGCGAGTCCTTCGAGGTCACCGCCACGGTTTTCCGCGAAGGCCATGACGCGGTGGGCGCCAACGTGGTATTGCGGGACGCGGCGGGCCGTTCGGGGCCCTGGACGCCGATGCGGGAGCTCGCCCCGGGCACCGACCGGTGGGGCGCCGAGGTCACCCCGGACGCGGAGGGCCGCTGGACGTACGCGGTCGAGGCGTGGAGCGACCCGGTGACCACCTGGCGGCACGCCGCCCGCATCAAGATCCCGGCGGGCATCGACACCGAGCTGGTGCTGGAGGAAGGGGCGCGGTTGTACGAGCGGGCGGCCGGCGGGGTGCCCAAGAGCGAGGGCCGGGAGGCGGTGCTCGGCGCGGTCGACGCGCTGCGCGACACCCAGCGGCCCGTCGCCGACCGGCTCGCCGCCGCGCTCGCCCCGGCCGTCTCGGCCGCCCTCGCCGCGCACCCGCTGCGCGAACTGGTCACCGCCACCCGCCCGCTGCCGCTGCTGGTGGAGCGGGAACGGGCGTTGTTCGGCTCGTGGTACGAGCTGTTCCCGCGCTCGGAGGGGGCGGTGGTGACGGCGGCCGGTCCACCGGTGAGCGGTACGTTCAGGACGGCGGCCAAGCGACTGCCGGCGGTGGCGGCGATGGGCTTCGACGTCGTCTACCTGCCCCCGATCCACCCCATCGGCACCGCCTTCCGCAAGGGCCCCAACAACGCGCTGAGCGCGGGCCCGTACGACGTGGGCAGCCCCTGGGCGATCGGCTCGGCCGACGGCGGGCACGACGCGATCCACCCGGACCTCGGCACCTTCGAGGACTTCGACCACTTCGTGGCCCGGGCGCGCGAGCTGCGGATGGAGGTGGCGCTGGACTTCGCCCTCCAGTGCTCCCCCGACCACCCGTGGGTGAAGGAGCACCCGGAGTGGTTCCACCACCGCGCGGACGGCTCGATCGCGTACGCCGAGAACCCGCCGAAGAAGTACCAGGACATCTACCCGCTGGCGTTCGACGCGGACTTCGACGGGCTGGTGCGGGAGACGCTGCGGCTGCTGCGGTTCTGGATGGACCGCGGGGTGCGGATCTTCCGGGTGGACAACCCGCACACCAAGCCGGTGCTCTTCTGGGAGAAGGTCATCGCGGACATCGGCCGCACCGACCCCGATGTGATCTTCCTGGCCGAGGCGTTCACCCGGCCCGCGATGATGCGCACCCTGGCGTCGATCGGCTTCCAGCAGTCGTACACCTACTTCACCTGGCGCAACTCCAAGCAGGAGCTCACCGATTACCTCACCGAGCTCTCGCGCGACTCGGCCGCCGTGATGCGCCCCAACCTCTTCGTCAACACCCCTGACATCCTGCACGCCTACCTCCAGGAAGGCGGCCGGGCGGCTTTCGAGATCCGGGCCGTGCTCGCCGCCACCCTCTCCCCGACCTGGGGCGTCTACGCCGGCTACGAGCTGTGCGAGCGCGTCCCCGCCAAGCCCGGCAGCGAGGAGTACCTGGACTCGGAGAAATACCAACTGCGGCCGCGCGACTGGGAGTCGGCCGAGCGCGCAGGGCGCAGCCTGGCTCCCCTGATCACCGTGCTCAACCGGCTGCGGCGGCGGCACCCGGCTCTGCGGCGCCTGCGCAACCTCCGCTTCCACCACGTCGACAACGACGCCGTCATCGCCTACTCCAAGCGCTGCGGCGGCCCGGGCGGAGACTGCGTGGTGACGGTCGTCAACCTCGACCCCCACCACACCCAGGAGGCCACGGTCTCGTTGGACATGCCGGAGCTCGGCCTCGACTGGCACGAGACCTTCCCGGTGCGCGACGAGCTCACCGGCGAGACCTACCACTGGGGCAGGGACAACTATGTGCGCCTTGAGCCGGGCCGTTCGATCGCGCCCGCGCACGTGTTCTCGCTGCGACCGTCCTCACCGATCGGAGGGTCACCCACACCATGATCGTCAACGAGCCCGTACCGGACACGTTCGAGGACACCCCCGCGAAGGACCGGGATCCCGACTGGTTCAAGCGCGCGGTGTTCTACGAGGTCCTCGTGCGTTCCTTCCAGGACAGCGACGGCGACGGCATCGGGGACCTCAAAGGGCTGACCGCCAAGCTGGACTACCTGCAGTGGCTGGGCGTCGACTGCCTCTGGCTGCCGCCGTTCTTCCAGTCCCCGCTGCGGGACGGCGGGTACGACGTCTCCGACTACACCTCCGTCCTGCCGGAGTTCGGTGACCTGGCGGACTTCGTCGAGTTCGTGGACGCCGCGCACCAGCGCGGCATGCGCGTCATCATCGACTTTGTCATGAACCATACGAGCGATCAGCACGACTGGTTCCAGCAGTCGAGGACGGATCCGGACGGGCCGTACGGCGACTACTACATGTGGGCCGACGACGACAAGCAGTACCAGGACGCGCGGATCATCTTCATCGACACCGAGACGTCCAACTGGACGTTCGACCCGGTCCGCAAGCAGTACTACTGGCACCGGTTCTTCTCCCACCAGCCGGACCTCAACTACGAGAACCCGGCGGTCCAGGAGGAGATCCTCGCCGCCCTGCGGTTCTGGCTGGACCTGGGCATCGACGGGTTCCGGCTGGACGCGGTGCCGTACCTGTTCGCGCAGGAGGGCACCAACTGCGAGAACCTCCCGCAGTCGCACGCGTTCCTCAAGCGCGTCCGCGCCGAGATCGACGCCCACTACCCCGACACCGTGCTGCTGGCCGAGGCCAACCAGTGGCCGGAGGACGTGGTCGACTACTTCGGCGACTACGAGACGGGCGGCAACGAGTGCCACATGGCGTTCCACTTCCCGGTGATGCCGCGGATCTTCATGGCGGTGCGGCGCGAGTCCCGCTACCCGGTCTCCGAGGTGCTGGCCAAGACCCCGGCCATCCCGGCGCGCTGCCAGTGGGGGATCTTCCTCCGCAACCACGACGAGCTGACCCTCGAAATGGTCACGGACGAAGAGCGCGACTACATGTACGCGGAGTACGCCAAGGACCCCCGGATGCGCGCCAACATCGGCATCCGGCGCCGCCTGGCCCCGCTGCTGGACAACGACCGCAACCAGATCGAGCTGTTCACCGCGCTGCTGCTGTCGCTGCCCGGCTCGCCGATCCTCTACTACGGGGACGAGATCGGCATGGGCGACAACATCTGGCTCGGCGACCGCGACGGCGTCCGGACCCCCATGCAGTGGACGCCCGACCGGAACGCGGGCTTCTCCTCCTGCGACCCGGGCCGGCTCTTCCTCCCCACGATCATGGACCCGGTCTACGGCTACCAGGTCACCAATGTCGAGGCGGCGATGAGCAGTCCGTCGTCGCTGCTGCACTGGACCCGCCGGATGATCGAGATCCGGAAGCAGAACGTGGCGTTCGGCCTCGGCTCGTACACCGAACTCCAGTCGAGCAACCCGGCGGTGCTGGCGTTCCTGCGGGAGTACCAGGACGACCTCGTCCTGTGCGTGAACAACTTCTCCCGTTTCGCACAGCCGACCGAGCTCGATCTGCGGATGTTCAACGGGCGCCATCCGGTGGAGCTGATCGGCGGGGTCCGCTTCCCGGCGATCGGCGAGCTGCCGTACCTGCTGACCCTGGCGGGGCACGGCTTCTACTGGTTCCGGCTGCGCCGCAACGCGCCGGCCGGGCACCTCCCGGGCTGATCCGACGGACCCGCCTCCGCCGCGAGGGCGGGATCGGGGCGGGTCCCCGGTTTTCCCGCCCCCGCCCCGGGCACCCTCACTACTACGCACGGACCGGCCCGGCCGAGCAGGGCCGAACGGTTCCCGTACGACCGTCGCACCCGCACCGTCGCACCCCGCACCGCCGCGGCGCGCGCTGACCGTACGGACGATCCTGGCCGGACACTCCCGCCGCCTTCGGCGGGAGGGCCCCGACGCACCGCACACTGGCCAAAGCCGCAATCCGGGACACTGTGCCCCATCGTCGTGTGCCCCGGGGAAAGGACGCGACGCCATGTCGGACGCTGTACCGTCCCGCCGGGAGGCCATCCCCCGGGCGGCGAGCCCCGGGTCCGCGCCGTCCGGCGTCGCCGCCGCGCCGCCGCCCGCCCCCTCCGCCGTGCCGGACCGCGCCGAGGCGCTGCTGTCCTCCCTGACGCCCTCGCTCCTGTCCTGGCTGCCCCGGCAGCGCTGGTTCGCGGGCAAGGGCAGCGCGGTCACCGGGCTCGCCCCGGTCACCGCCGTCGACCTGCTGCCCGTCGGCACCGACGGCACCGCCCCCGGCCTGATCCACCTCCTCGTCCGCGCCCGGCAGTCCGCGAACGGCGCGGACGACTGCTACCAGCTGCTGCTCGGCGTCCGGCACACCCTGCCGCCGCACCTCGCGCCCGCGCTCGTCGGCCGGCCGGAGGACGGGCCGCTGCGCGGGCTCGCCGTGTACGAGGCGCTGGCCGATCCCCGGCTCGCCGGGCTGCTGCTGGAGCGGCTGCGCGTGCCCGGCCGGCTCGGTCCGCTCCGCTTCGCCCGCGAACCGCACGCGGACCTGCCGACGGGCCTCGCACCCCGGCTACTCGGGGCCGAACAGTCCAACTCCTCGGTGGTGTACGGCGATACGTACATCCTCAAGCTCTTCCGCCGCGTCAGCCCCGGCGTCAACCCGGACCTCGAACTCCCCAGGGCCCTCGCCCGCACCGGCTGCTCCCGGGTCCCCGCCCCCGTCGCCTGGTGCGAGGCGGAACCGCCGGGCGCGGCCGAGCCGATGACGCTCGGCGTCCTCCAGCCGTTCCTCGCCGGTTCCGCCGACGGCTGGCGGCTGGCCCTCGACGCGCTGGCCGCGGGGGACGGCTTCACCGCCTCCGCGCACGCCCTCGGGCAGGCCACCGCCGAGGTCCACCGCGCCCTGGCCACCGCCCTGCCGACGGCCGACCTGGACCCGCCGCGGCTGGAGCGGGTCGCCGCCGCCATGCGCCGCAGGCTGGAGGTGACCGCCGAGGCCGTCCCGGCGCTCCGCCCGTACCGTGACGCCCTGCGCGCCGCCTACGACGAGCTGACCCGCCCGCCGGGCCCCGGCCGGCCGCGCCGCGCCCAGCGGATCCACGGCGACCTGCACCTCGGCCAGGCGCTGCGGACGGCGGCGGACGGGCGCTGGTCGCTGATCGACTTCGAGGGCGAGCCGGCCCGGCCGCTGGCCGAGCGGCGCCGCCCGCAGCCGGTCGAGCAGGACGTCGCGGGCATGCTCCGCTCCTTCGACTACGCGGCGGCGGTCGGCCGGGCGGCCGGCACCGACTGGGCGCCGCGCGCCCGCGAGGCGTACTGCGACGGCTACGCCGCCGTGCACCGCGATCCGCGCGAGGACGGCGCGCTGCTGATCGCGCAGGAGACCGACAAGGCCGTCTACGAAGTGCTGTACGAGGCCCGGCACCGGCCGGACTGGCTCCCCGTGCCGCTGTCCGCGATCCGCCGGCTCGCCGAGCGGGCGGACGGCGGCCGGCACCCCTGACCACCGCCGCCCATCCGCTGCCGGGCGGCCCGACGACCGTTCGCTCGCCCGCTGCCGGGCGGCCCGACCGCACCCGCCATCACTTCCGGGAGGAAGACCCCGTGACCGCTCGACCGTCGTCCCACGAGCCCCCGAACGGGTTCGTCCCCGCCACCTTCCTGCCCGGCCGCCGACGCCCCGGCTCCCCGCCCGTGCCGGCCGGCGGCCGGGGGGTGCGGCCCGCGCCACGCCCGGACGATGCCGAGCGCGCACGGCTGCTGAGCGGCGCCCACCACGACCCGCACGCCCTGCTGGGCGCCCACCACGCCCCGGGCGGGGTGGCGTTCCGGGTGCTCCGCCCGTACGCCCGCGCGGTGACCGTGGTGGCGAAGGGGCTGCGGGCGGAGCTGATCCCGGAGGGGGACGGCTTCTTCGGCGGGCTGCTGCCGCTGACCGAGATCCCTGTCTACCGGCTGCATGTGACGTACGAAGAGGACGGGGTCGACGAGATCGAGATCGACGACCCGTACCGCTTCCTGCCCGCCCTCGGCGACCTGGACCTCTATCTGATCGGCGAGGGGCGTCACGAGCAGTTGTGGCAGGCGCTCGGCGCGTGGCCGATGACGCACCAGGGGGTGGCGGGGACCCGGTTCACGGTGTGGGCGCCGAATGCCCTCGGGGTGCGGGTGACGGGCGGTTTCAACCTCTGGGACGGCACCGCCCATCCGATGCGCTCGCTCGGGGCGACGGGCGTGTGGGAGCTGTTCGTCCCGGACGTCGGCGAGGGCGAGTTGTACAAGTTCGACATCACCCGGCCCGACGGCACGCACACCCTGCGGGCCGACCCGATGGCCCGGCGCACCGAGGCGCCGCCCGCCACCGCGTCCGTGGTGCACGTCTCGCACCACGAGTGGGGCGACGACGACTGGATGGCGCGGCGCGGCGAGCGGCCGGCGCACGCGGCGCCGTTCTCCGTCTACGAGGTCCACCTGCCGTCCTGGCGCCCGGGCCTGGGCTACCGGGAACTGGCCGAGCAGCTGACCGCGTACGTGACCGAGCTCGGTTTCACGCACGTGGAGTTCCTGCCGGTGGCGGAGCATCCGTACGGCGGCTCGTGGGGCTACCAGGTGACCGGCTTCTACGCGCCGACCGCCCGGCTGGGCTCCCCGGACGAGTTCAAGCACCTGGTGGACACGCTGCACCGGGCGGGCATCGGGGTGCTGGTCGACTGGGTGCCGGCGCACTTCCCGCGGGACGAGTGGGCGCTGGCCGAGTTCGACGGCCGGCCGCTGTACGAGCCGGCGGACCCGCTGCGGGCGGCCCACCCGGACTGGGGGACGCTGGAGTTCGACTACGGGCGCACGGAGGTGCGCAACTTCCTGGTGGCGAACGCGGTGTACTGGTGCGAGGAGTACCACATCGACGGGCTGCGGGTGGACGCCGTCGCCTCCATGCTCTACCTGGACTACTCGCGTGAACCGGGGCAGTGGACGCCCAACGAGCACGGCGGCCGGGAGAACCTCGACGCGGTGGCCTTCCTCCAGGAGATGAACGCCACCGTCTACCGCCGCTGCCCGGGCATCGTCACGGTGGCCGAGGAGTCCACCGCCTGGGACGGCGTCACCCGCGCCACGCACCACGTGGGCCCGGGCGGCTTCGGCGGGCTGGGCTTCGGGCTGAAGTGGAACATGGGCTGGATGCACGACTCCCTGGAGTACATGTCCAAGGAGCCGGTGCACCGCAAGTACCACCACGGCGAGATGACCTTCGCCATGGTCTACGCGTACAGCGAGAACTACGTCCTGCCGATCTCCCACGACGAGGTGGTGCACGGCAAGCGGTCGCTGGTGTCGAAGATGCCCGGCGACTGGTGGCAGCGGCGGGCCAACCACCGGGCGTTCCTGGGGTTCATGTGGTCACACCCGGGCAAGCAACTGCTCTTCATGGGCCAGGAGTTCGCCCAGGGGGCGGAGTGGTCGGAGGGGCACGGCCCGGACTGGTGGCTGCTGGACTCCACGTACGCGGCCGGGGCGGACCACCGGGGCGTACGGGAGCTCGTCCGCGACCTCAACCGCCACTACCGGGCCAATCCCGCCCTGTGGGAGTACGACACGGTGCCGGACGGCTTCTCCTGGGTGGTCGGCGACGCGGCGGAGGACAACGTCTTCGCGTTCCTCCGCTTCGCCGCCGACGGCTCGCCGCTGCTGGCCGTCAGCAACTTCTCGCCCGTCGTGCGCGCCGGTTACCGGCTGGGCGTCCCGGCGGGGACGGCGGTCTGGGAGGAGTGCCTCAACACGGACGCGGCACGGTACGGCGGGAGCGGCGTCGGCAACCCGGACCCGGTGAAGGCCCGGCCGGTGGGGTGGCACGGGCGGCCGGCGAGCATCGAGCCGACGCTGCCGCCGCTGGCGACGGTGTGGTTCCGGCCGGCGTGACGGTCTCGGTCTCTCGATCCCGTCGATGCCCTTGGCGTCCTTGATTCCCTTGGCGTCCTTGATTCCCTTGGCGTCCTTGATTCATGAGGCCGCCGCCGCGAGGTCGCGGAGATCCTGGACGAGGGGGGGCTCGGGGAGCGGGATCGCGCCGAGGTCGGGATCGAGGTGCTCGTGGATGTGCACGGCGGCGGGGGCGGGCAGCCGTGGCACCGCGGCGGAGACGGCGGCCCGGTCGCCCCACACCCGGTCCGGGGCGAAACCGTGCCGCGTCAACTGGCCGCACCAGAAGGCCGCGTCCTGGTACTCACCGCGGCAGGAGTGGTCCAGGAACAGGCAGTACTCGGCCGTGCCGTCGCCCGCGCCGGCCGCGAACTGCCACCAGAAGCGGGCGCCGTCGCCGCGGTCGGCCAGGTGCAGCAGACAGGCGAAGACCCTGGCCCCGGTCCGGTCGGCGGACCGGTCGCGGATGAAGCGGTCGAGGTCGTGGGGGGCGTCGGGGGCGCGCAGGACGGCGAGGCTCATGACGGTGAGGTCCCACCAGGCCCGGTCGGCGTCGGGGGCGCCGGGGGCCGGTTCGGTCCAGGCCCCGGACCAGGCGACGAGGACGGCGGGCGCCGCGCGCCGGGCGCGGGCGGCCAGCCGGTCCCGGAGGCGCTCCTCGGCCGCCGCCACGTCGTAGTCGGCGTACCGGTCGCGGGTACGGGCCAGGGACAGCAGTCGTTCGACTCTGCCCCGGGCCTCGGGGGCCAGGTCGTCGGTCATGGGGTCTCCTCCCGCGGTGCGGTGCCGGCCGTGGCCTCCGGGGCGCCGGGGGTTACGTCGGCCTTCCGGGCGCCGGGGGTTACGTCGGACTCCGGGGCGACGGGGGTTACGTAGGACTCCCGGGCGCCGGGGGTCCCCGCGGCCTCGTGGATCCCGTCGACACCCGGGGCCCTGCGCGTCGCCGGAGCCCCTCCGGTCCCGTTGGCACCCGTCCGCAGCACGCGGGCCAGGCGCCGGCAGGCCTGGCTGACGTGGGAGCGCACGGTGGCCTCCTCGATCCCCAGCAGTTCCGCCGCCTCGGAGGTGGTGTAGCCGATGCGGTAGCGGAGCACAACCGCGTCCCGCTGTCTCTCACTCAGACTGCTGATGGCCGCGTTCAGCTGGAGGAAGTCGGTGAGGAGTTCGTAGGGGTCCTCGGCCTGGTCGCGGAGGGCGGCCTCGAAGGCGGCGGTGTCCATGGGTTCGGGGCGGCGCTTGCGGCGGCGCCACTGGTCGCAGATGCGGTGCTTGAGGATCGTCCACGCGTACTGCTCCAGGTGCGCCATGCGCAGCATGCGGGGCCAGTTGCGCATGACGGCCTCGAAGGCGAGGTCCACGGCCTCCTCCGCGTCGGCGTCGGAGCCCAACTGGGCGTAGGCGAAGCGCATGTAGTCGCGTCTGCGGGCGAGATGGAAAGCCCAGAACGACAGCCGGTCGGTGTCCGACCAGCGCTCCATCGGACCTTCCCGGCCGGGATCGTCGGGCGCCCCCTCAGTCACAGCGGCCTCCGTGCTTGCACGAGGGCTTGTAGGGCGGCTTGTACGGCGGCTTGTAGGAGGGCTTGTACGGCGGCTTCGCCGAGTGGCGGGCGCCGCCGACCAGCCCCGAGATGCCGATCCGGACGCCGGCGGCGAGCATCCGGCGCAGCAGCCGGAACACGTCCGGCCCGAACACCCTCACCGCCAGGGCGACTTCGATCCACTGCGCCGCGTTGTCTTGATGCACGTGCTTCTCCAGAGCTGCGTGTCGATGGGAGTGGGAGACGCCGGGCATCCCCCATGCGGCGCCGGAGACGCGCGGTCTCCATGGGTACAAGCGCCGTGCGGAGCCCGAACGTGCAGGCCCCGGAGGCGGGGAAGTGCCGAACGTGGCGTTCCGGCCACTCCCCCACTTCGTTCACCAGTGCGAAAGTTCTCAGGGTTTTCCCTGATCGAACCCGGAGTCGTCCCTACCACCCGGTGCGCCGGAAGCATGACGCGTGCTTCAGTATGAGATCCATCAACTCTCCCGGCGGACCGGCCTCCAGAGCGAGGCTCGCCTACCGGAACCCGTTGGTCCACTGGTCCGGGCGTCCGGCCGGACAAGCATGGACAAGATCCATTGCCATCGCGAACACGAGGAGAGGGACGTTGAGCGAGGGAAGGAGGCGGACACGACCCTGGGGACCGCTGCGCGGCCCCTCCGGGCCTGCCCAGGAGCTGGCCAACCTGCTGCGCACCTGGCTGGACAAGGCGGGACTGCGCGTCAAGGACCTGGCGTGCGCCCTGCAGCCCGAGCACTTCACGGACGGCCGGGTGCCGGCCCGCACGACGGTCGCGGACCGGCTTGCCGGAGCGAATCCCCAATGGGACTTCGTGGAAGCCGTCGCCGACGTCTGCTCGCGCGACGACGCGGAGCGCACCCGCATGCTCGCCGAGGCGCGGCCGTTGTGGGAACGCGTCCGGACCGCCCCGCCCCGCCCCGGCGCGACGCCCGGACCGGACAACCCGGCCGGCCCTCCGACGGCGGCGGGGACGCCTCCTCCCGCGCGGCCTCCGACGACACGGCCGACGAGGCGCTGCGCGCCGCGCTGGAACGGGCGGCGGCGGCCGAACGGGCCAGGGACGGCGCGCATCAGCTGTCCGTCCTGCTCCTGACGACCGTCAGCCGCCTGGAGAACGACCTGTCCGAGCTGCGCGCCCGCGACCACGCGCGCGGCGCGCGGACGGAACAACTGCGCCGGGCACACCGCCGCCTCCAGCGCAGCGAGGCCCGAAGGGCGCTCGTGGTACAGGAGTTGCGGCGGGTACGCGCCGAACTGGACGCTCTCCGCCGCGCCGCGCCGCCCGCCCCGGACATCCGGACAACGCCGGCCTCACCCCACACCCCCTCACCGGACAACCACCTCAC
>NZ_JBPQTX010000012.1:0-48561 GCF_051386555.1 Streptomyces sp. URMC 126 | reverse complement strand
GGCTCGGTGGCCCGGCGGCGCGGGTGCCGGTAGTCCACGGGCCCGGCCGGGGACGGGGTCTCGGACGCGGGGACGGCCTGCGGGGCGGCGGGCGGCGCCTCCGGAACGGCGTGGTCGGCGGGCCAGTCCACGGCCGTCCCCGCGTGTCGGCAGCCGCTCCCGGCGTGCCGCGCGGAGGACTGCCGCGCCGAGAGCACGGCGGCGCTCCCGGCCGTCTCCGCCTCGACGCCCGCGGCGAGCTCGGCGGCGCCGTCCACCCCGAGGTCGTGGAAGAGCTCGGCGAGGCCGCCCGCGTAGCCCTGGCCGACGGCGCGGACCCGCCAGGCGCCCTGGCGGCGGTAGAGCTCCAGGGCCACCAGGGCGGTCTCGGCGTCCAGTTCGGTGACGGTGAAGCTGGCGACGTCGTCGCCGCCGGCCCCGGACAGGGCGAGGAACGGCGCGGCCGTCACACCGAACCGCGCCGGGCCCCGGCCGCCGGGCGGCAGGGCGAGCAGGACGTGCACGCGGTGCACGGAGTCGGGCAGGGCGTCGAGTTCGACGGTGAGCCGCTGGGCCGGGGCGACGCCGTCCGGCGCCTCCACTCCCGGCAGCCGCGGGGAGCCGGGGCGGGCGACCTGTCCGGCGCCGGCGACCCTGCCGTCCGGGCCGCCGAGCGCGGCCCCCACCACCACCGGGTCCCCCGCCGAGACCCGGATCTCCAACCGGCTCTCGGTCAGCGGGTGGTTCTGCCCCCGTACCAGCTCGACCGTCATCGCCCTGCTCCCCCTCCTCGTGTCCTGTGCGCCGCGGAAGCCCGGTGGCGCCGCGCCACCGGGCCGTTCCGTACTGTCCCGTGCTCCGTGTCCGCCCCGTCGGACCCGCCCCCGGCGGGGGCCTAGAGGATGGTCGCGATCACGGGGTAGAGGTCGTGGATCGTGCGGCCGTTGGACGGGGTGCCGATGGCCGTCATCTGCCAGCCGCCGCCCACGCGGTGGACCTTCGCCATGATCTGCGCGGTGTAGGGCCCGCCGCCGTCGAGCGTGTAGCGGGCCAGCTCCTCGCCGGTGTTGTCGTCGACCAGCCGGCAGTGGGCGCTGGTGATCTCGGAGAAGGTCTGCCCGCTGAAGGAGTTGACCGCGAAGACGATCTGGTCGACGTGGACGGGGACCCGGTCGAGGTCGACCAGGATCGTCTCGTCGTCGCCGCCGGTGCCGGCGCCGCCGACCAGGTTGTCCCCGGTGTGCCGCACCGAACCGTCGTGGCTCACCAGGTGGTTGAACCAGACGTCGTCGATGTGCTGGCCGTCGGCGAACATGCTCGCGGAGGCATCGAGGTCGATCTCCTTGGTGCGCGACCTGAACAGTCCCCGGCGCGGGGCCGACTTCCAGCCCAGCCCCATCCGCACCGCGGTCAGGCTTCCCCCGCCGGCCTTCTGCAGGCTGATGCCCTGACCCTTGGACAAGTTGACTGTCACGCGCGGTCCCTTCTCGATCGTCGTTCGGTCACCGTCGTACGGTGCTTCCCCCGGAACGCCGCGCGCGTGCGCGGCGCATGGAACGACCCTATGCACTCCCGCCGCCGCCTGCTCCACCCAGGGCGGTTTGTGGCGGTCTTGCAACATCTCCGCCGGGCGTTTCCGGACAAAGGAACCGGCGCTTCCGCCCGGCCGGCCCGACGGCACGGCCCGAAGGGCCGTCAGGACGGCGGAGGCCGGGCGGAAGGACGGTCAGGCGACCCCGGCCTCCCTCATCTGCCGGAGCTCCTTCTTGAGCTCGCCCACCTCGTCGCGCAGCCGTGCGGCGACCTCGAACTGGAGCTCCGCGGCGGCCGCCCGCATGCGGTCCGTCATGTCCTCGATGAGCTGCGCGAGTTCCGCCGCCGGCCGGTCGGTGGCGACGGCGGCCTTGGCCTTGCCCTTCTTGCCGCCGCCGGCGGCCGTCGGGACGGGGGCCTTGCCCTTCTTCTCGCCGCCCTTGGCCTTGTCCGCCGGCTGCCGGTAGCCCGTGCCGAGCAGCTCCTGGGTGTCGATCTCCTCGCGGACGATGGTGGCGACGATGTCGCCGATCTTCTTCCGCAGCGGCTGCGGGTCGATGCCCCGCTCCTTGTTGTACGCGATCTGCTTGGCGCGGCGCCGGTTGGTCTCCTCGATGGCCTTCTCCATCGCCGGAGTGATCTTGTCGGCGTACATATGGACCTGGCCGGAGACATTGCGCGCCGCCCGGCCGATGGTCTGGATCAGCGACGTCCCGGAGCGCAGGAAGCCCTCCTTGTCGGCGTCGAGGATCGCCACCAGCGACACCTCGGGCAGGTCCAGGCCCTCACGCAGCAAGTTGATGCCCACCAGCACGTCGTACTCGCCGGCCCGCAGCTCGCGCAGCAGCTCGATACGGCGGAGGGTGTCGACGTCGCTGTGCAGGTAGCGCACCTGGATGCCGAGCTCCAGGAAGTAGTCCGTGAGGTCCTCGGCCATCTTCTTGGTGAGCGTCGTCACCAGGACCCGCTCGTCCTTCTCGGTCCGCTTGCGGATCTCGTGCACCAGGTCGTCGATCTGGCCCTCGGTCGGCTTGACGACGACCTCCGGGTCGACCAGCCCGGTGGGCCGGATGATCTGCTCGACGTAGCCGTCGGACTTCGCCAGCTCGTACTTGCCGGGCGTCGCCGACAGATAGACCGTCTGCCCGATGCGCTCGGTGAACTCCTCCCACTTCAGCGGGCGGTTGTCCATGGCGGACGGCAGCCGGAAGCCGTGCTCCACCAGCGTCCGCTTACGGGAGGCGTCGCCCTCGTACATCGCGCCGATCTGCGGGACGGTGACGTGCGACTCGTCGATGACCAGGAGGAAGTCGTCGGGGAAGAAGTCCAGCAGGGTGTTGGGCGGGGAGCCCGGCTCGCGGTCGTCCATGTGCAGCGAGTAGTTCTCGATGCCGGAGCAGGAGCCGATCTGGCGCATCATCTCGATGTCGTACGTGGTGCGCATGCGCAGCCGCTGCGCCTCCAGGAGCTTGCCCTGCTTCTCCATGCGCGCCAGCGTCTCCTCCAGCTCCGCCTCGATCCCGGCGATGGCCTTCTCCATCCGCTCGGGGCCGGCGACGTAGTGGCTGGCGGGGAAGACGTACAGCTCCTGATCGTCGGAGATGACCTCGCCGGTCAGCGGGTGCAGCGTGGACAGCGCCTCGATCTCGTCGCCGAACATCTCGATGCGGACGGCCAGTTCCTCGTAGACCGGGAAGATCTCGATGGTGTCGCCGCGCACCCGGAAGGTGCCCCGGGTGAAGGCCAGGTCGTTGCGCGTGTACTGGATCTCCACGAAGCGGCGGAGCAGCTCGTCCCGGTCGATCTCCTCGCCGACCTTGAGCGGAACCATGCGGTCCACGTACTCCTGGGGCGTGCCCAGGCCGTAGATGCAGGACACGGAGGCCACCACGACCACGTCCCGCCGGGTGAGCAACGAGTTGGTCGCGGAGTGGCGCAGCCGCTCCACCTCCTCGTTGATCGAGGAGTCCTTCTCGATGTAGGTGTCCGACTGGGGGACGTACGCCTCGGGCTGGTAGTAGTCGTAGTACGAGACGAAGTACTCGACGGCGTTGTTGGGCAGGAGCTCGCGGAACTCGTTGGCCAGCTGGGCCGCGAGCGTCTTGTTGGGCGCCATGACGAGCGTCGGCCGCTGGAGCTTCTCGATCATCCACGCCGTGGTCGCCGACTTGCCCGTGCCGGTCGCGCCGAGCAGGACGACGTCCTTCTCACCCGCGCGGATGCGCTTCTCCAGCTCGGCGATGGCAGCCGGCTGGTCACCGCTGGGCTGGTAGGGGCTGACGACCTCGAAAGGCGCCACTTTGCGTTCGATCTGGGAAACGGGCCGCATGTGACCACCGTACGACCTGCCACTGACAATGGCCGGTGCGACGGCCCTCACCTGCGGTTTTCCCAGGTGAACCGGAAGTGAGGATCCGTGGACGATCCGCCGCCCGGCCGTCCTTCCTGCTGCGCGGGGGCGGGGGTTTCCGGTACGACTGTCTCCGTACGCCATGGACCGGTCGCCACCGCGCCCGGTATCCCGGACGCCGCGAGGAGCCTTGATGCGCATCCGCCCCGCCTCCCCCGTGACCCGTACCCTCCTGGGCCTGGCCGTGACCGTCCCGGTCGCGCTGGGCCTCGTCGCACCGGCCGCCGAGGCCGCGCCGGACGCCGGTGCCACCGCGCGCGCCCGGGTGCCGCTCACGATCGGGCACCGCGGGGTGCCGGTCCAGGCCCCCGAGAACACCCTCGCCTCCATCGACAGAGCCGCCCGGCTGGGCGTCCGCTGGGTCGAGAACGACGTCCAGCGCACCAAGGACGGCAAGCTGGTCGTCATCCACGACACCACCCTCACCCGCACCACCGACGTCAGAAAGCGCTTCCCGGACCGGGCTCCCTGGAAGGTCGGCGACTTCACCCTCGCCGAGATCCGCACGCTGGACGCGGGCAGCTGGTACGACCGCCGCTTCGCCGGCGAGCGGATCCCCACCCTCGACGCCTACCTCCGGCGCGTCGACCACAACCGCCAGAAGCTGCTGCTGGAGGTCAAGGCGCCCGAGCTGTACCCCGGCATCGAGCGCCAGCTGGTCGCCGAGCTCCGCAGGACCGGCTGGCTCGACCGGCGGCACGTCGGCGGCCGGCTGGTCGTCCAGAGCTTCAACGCCGCCTCCCTCAAGACCTTCCACGGGCTGCGCCCCGACGTGAAGACCGGCTTCCTCGGCGCGCCGAAGCCCGCCGAACTCCGTGACTACGCCAAGTTCGCCGACCAGATCAACCCCGACCACACCAAGATCAACGCAGCCTGGGTGCGGTCGGTGCACGGGGTCAAGGGCCCGCACGGCCGGCGGCTGGAGGTGTCCGCCTGGACCGTGGACGACCCCGACCGCGCGGTCGCCCTGGCGCACCTCGGCGTGGACGCGATCATCACCAACGCCCCGCACGTGATCGCGGACGCGCTGGAGGAGGACGCCGAGGACGGCTCCCCGCTCGCCCAGGCCGCCCTCCCGGACTCCGCCTGACCCTCCCCGGCCGCCGCCCGCGGCAGCCACCGCGGCCGAAAAAACCCACCGTGACCTGCGGAAACGGTCCGTTGTCAGTGGTACCCCCTAACGTTCCGGGCAGTGAGAGGCGGCCGGTCGTGGCCGCCGGGGAAGGGGGCCCTGCCATGTCCGTCACACCGTCCGCGTCCGGCGCGTCCGAGCGCACGTATCTGGAGCTCTCGCAGGAGGGCGGCGGCGCGCACAAGTTCTACGAGGTCACGGTGGCCGGCACGACCGTCACTGTCCGCTACGGCCGGATCGGCGCGGCAGGGCAGGTGCAGACCTCCGCTTTCCCCACCGAGGAGAAGGCCCGGGCCGCCGCCGCGAAGAAGGTCGGGGAGAAGGTCCGCAAGGGCTACGCGCCGGCCGTGCCGGGCGGCCGGGCCGCGCGTCCGGTGACACGCCGCGAGGTGTCCTCGGCGCCCTCGACCGCCCGCGCGGTGGCCCCGGTGCTGTGGCGCTTCCGCACGGGCGCCGCGGCCTTCGGCATCCACGTCGACGAGGAGCGCTGCTGGGTCGGCAACCAGGCGGGCGACGTCTTCACGCTCGGCCACGGCGGCGAGGTCCTCGCCCGGTACCAGCTGCCGGACGGCGTCAAGTGCCTGGTGGCGGACGACTTCTGGATCTACGCCGGGTGTGACGACGGAACCGTCTACGACCTGTCGTCCAAGCTGCCCTTCGCGGCCTACGAGATCACCTCGGCCGTCGACATCTTCTGGCTCGACATCCACGAAGGCGTGCTCAACGTCTCCGACAGCGACGGCACGCTCACCGTCATCGACCACGAGGACGAGCACCAGTGGTCCCGCCGGAGCGCCGGGCACCACGCGTGGATGGTCCGCCGGGACGAACGCGCCGTCTACCACGGCCACTCCTCCGGAGTGACGGCCTACGCCGCCGACGGCACCGGGCAGTTGTGGCACAGCCCGACCCCCGGCGCGGTCCTCTTCGGCTGGCAGGAGGACCACTCGGTGTACGCGGGGACCGCCCTCCGCGTCGTACAGAGGCTGTCCAAGGCCACGGGCGCCGTCGAGGCGACCTACCGGTGCGACGGCGTCGTCTACTCCTGCGCCACTGCCCCCGGCGGGCGGTACGTCTTCGCGGGCGACAACTCCTCGTCCGTCTACTGCTTCGACGCCGACGGCACCCGGCTGTGGAAGCTCGGCACCGGCGGCGGCTCGGCCCTGTCCATGCAGTACCTGGACGAGCGGCTCTACATGGTCACGACCGACGGCTCCCTGGTGTGCGTGGACGCCTCGGACGCCGCGATCGCCGCCGCCCGCTCCGGCACCGTGCCGGTGCCGCGCGACATCAAGTCGGCCGCCGCGCTGCCCACCTACACCCCGGCGACCACGGTGGCCACCGTCCACACCGTGCCGGCGTCGGGCGTCGTGGTCGAATGCGTCCAGGAGGGCGGACGGCTGCGCGTGCACGTGGTCTCCGAGGGCTACGAGCCCGCGTGGAACGTCCAGTTCCCCCGCCACATCCGCCGGGCGGGCGCCCGCTACGTCGTCGACTCCCTCACTCCCGCCTCCGGAGGCTTCTACCGCGTTCGGGGCGAGATACGACAGCTGGTCTGATCCTGGGGCAAGCGTCGGTCCCGGGTTCCGCGCGGGCGACGGCTGGCCGGCTCCGCTCGCGAGGTTCTCGTGGACCTGGTGGACATGGCGGACAGGGCCGACGGGTGGATCCTGGAGGGGGAGATGGTGCCCATGCCTACGCGTACCGGAAACGAGCCCCTGACGGCCCGCAGTCCCCTGCGGCTGCGCTGCGGGCTGGCCGTCCTCGGCCTGGTGTTCGCCGGGGCGGGGGCCGCACTGTTCGCCCTCACCGGCCACCCCGGCTGGGCGGCGGCCTTCGCGGCCCTGGCCCTGGTGACCGTCGCCGACCTGACGGTGGTGATCCACCACATCCGCCAGGGCCCGCACTACCAGCCGGGCCGCGACGTGCCGCCCTACGAGCCGCTCCGGGACGACAGACCACCGGGCCGAAGGCCCTGACCGACGGAAACGGCGAGGTCCCCGACCCCGACCGCGCTGTCCGCCCCTCCGCGGGCCGCCCCCTCAGTCCTTGTCGTCGAAGCGGGCCGCCGCCACGAAGTCCGGCCGGGGGTCGAGCGCCGCGGCGAGCCGGAAGTGCCGTACGGCCTCCTCCGGGCGGCCGGCGCGGACGAGGGTCCGGCCCAGGGCGAAATGCGCGAACGCGTTGTCCGGCTCGCGTTCGAGCACGTGCTGGAACTCCAGTTCGGCGGGGCGGAGCCGGGCGGCCGCGAAGTAGGCGCGCGCCCGCAGCAGGCGGGCCGCGGTGTTCTCCGGATGGGAGGCGATGACCGAATCGAGCAGTTTCACCGCGCCGCGCGGGTCGCGGGCGTCCAGCAGCCGCTCGGCGGAGCGGAAGTCGATGACGTGGGTCTCGGGTGTCGGCTCGGCCACGGGCACGGTCCTTCCCTGTCGGTAACCCGGACATACGGCGGTCCCGGGGGGACGCGGCCCGCACAACGCCACGGCGTCAAGCCCTATTCCCGGCCGCCGTCCCCCTGCCGCGCTCCCGGGTCCCGGCTCCCCTTACCCGCGTCGCTGCGCCGCCCGCGCGCACAGCTCTGCCCACACCTCGTCCACCCGGGCCTCCAGCTCGGCCACCGGCCCGTCGTTGGCGATGACGACGTCGGCCGCGGCGAGCCGCTGTTCGCGCGTCGCCTGGGCGGCCATCCGGGCCCGGGCCTCCTCCGGCGCCATGCCCCGCAGCCGCACCAGCCGGTCCAGCCGGGTGTCCTCCCGGGCGTCGACCACGACCACCACCTCGTACAGCGGGGCGAGGCCGTTCTCGACCAGCAGCGGCACGTCGTGCACGACGACCGCGTCCGCCGCCGCCGCGGCCTCCAGCTCGGCCGACCGGGCGCGCACGAGCGGATGGACGATGGCGTTCAGCGCGGCGAGCCGTCCGGCGTCGGCGAAGACGATCGCGCCGAGGCGGGGACGGTCCAGGGAGCCGTCCGGAGTCAGCACCTCCGGTCCGAACTCCGCGACCACCGCGGCCAGTCCGGCCGTCCCCGGCTCCACCACCTCCCGCGCGATCCGGTCGGAGTCGATGATCACCGCTCCGTGCGCGGCCAGCCGGCGCGCCACCTCGCTCTTCCCCGCACCGATACCGCCCGTGAGACCCACCTTCAGCATGGGCCCCACGCTATCGGCCGCCGTCTCAGCGGCCGCCCTCGCCCTCCCGGTCGGCGAGGAACCGCTCGAACTCGGCGGCCAGTTCGTCGGCGGAGGGCAGTTCCAGAGGCTCCGCGACGAGGCTCCCGCGCGTCTCCGCGCCGGCCACCGCGTCGTACTGGTGCTCCAGCCCCCGGACGAGCGCCACCAGCTCCTCGTCCCCCTCGGCGACCTGCCGCTCGATCTCCTCCTGGGTCCGCAGCGCCTGACTGCGCAGCGTGTGCGCGGCGCCGGGCAGCACCAGGCCGGTGGCCGAGGTGATCGCCTCCAGGGCGACCAGCGCGGCGTCCGGGTAGGGCGACCGGGCGACGTAGTGCGGGACGTGGGCGGCGATGCCCAGGACGTCGTGGCCCGCCTCCGCCAGCCGGTACTCCAGCAGCGCCTCGGCGCTGCCGGGCACCTGGGCCTCGTCGAAGTGGCCGCGGTGTCCCGGGACCAGCTCCGCGCGGTTGCCGTGCGGGGTGATGCCGACCGGCCGGGTGTGGGGCACGCCCATGGGGATGCCGTGGAAGTTGACCGAAAGCCGTACGTTCAACCGTTCCACCAACTGCCGTACGGCGGCGGCGAACCGCTCCCATTCCACGTCCGGCTCCGGCCCGGAGAGCAGGAGGAACGGCGCGCCGGTGGCGTCCTGGACCAGCCGCAGCTCGATCGTCGGGGCCTCGTAGTCGCTCCAGTGGTCCCGCCGGAAGGTCAGCAGCGGGCGGCGCGCCCGGTAGTCGACGAGCCGGTCGTGGTCGAAGCGGGCCACGACCTGGTTGGGCAGCTGGTCGAGCAGCCGCTCGACAATCTGCTCACCGGTCGCGCCGGCGTCGATGTAGCCCTCGAAGTGGTAGAGCATGACCAGGCCGGCGGTTTCCTGAGCCAGGGCCAGGTCGGCCACGGCGAGCCCCTTGGGCTCCCATTCGTACAAACCCTGCGGATCCAACACGGTGACCGTTCCTCCTCATGTTCCTTGGGAGGGAACGTCCTTGGGAGCCGCCGCCATTCCCGGGAGCGGGCCCCGCCCCGGAACGCGCGTGAGGCCCGCTCCCCCGAAGGGGAACGGGCCTCACGTCAGCCTGCGGTCAGCCGCGGCAGGTCAGAGCCTCAGCTCTGGCCGCCGGCGAGCTTCTCGCGGAGGGCGGCCAGCGCCTCGTCCGACGCCAGGGCGCCGGAGTTGTCGGCCGACTCCGAGGAGTACGAACCGCCGGAGACGTTGCCGGCACCGGAGGCGGCGGCCGGAGCGGCAGCACCCTCGGCAGCGGCCTGCTCGTCGGCCTCGCGGGACTTGATGACCTGCGCCTGGTGCTGCTCGAAGCGCTGCTGCGCCTCGGCGTACTGGCGCTCCCACTCCTCGCGCTGCTTCTCGTAACCCGGCAGCCAGTCGTTGGCCTCGGGGTCGAAGCCCTCGGGGTAGATGTAGTTGCCCTGGTCGTCGTAGGACGCGGCCATGCCGTACAGGGTCGGGTCGAACTCGACCACGGACGGGTCGGCACCGAAGGACTCGTTGGCCTGCTTCAGCGAGAGGCTGATGCGGCGGCGCTCGAGGTCGATGTCGATGACCTTGACGAAGATCTCGTCGTTGACCTGGACGACCTGCTCCGGGATCTCCACGTGGCGCTCGGCCAGCTCGGAGATGTGGACCAGGCCCTCGATGCCCTCGTCGACGCGGACGAACGCGCCGAACGGAACGAGCTTGGTGACCTTACCCGGGACGACCTGACCGATCTGGTGGGTCCGGGCGAACTGCTGCCACGGGTCTTCCTGGGTGGCCTTGAGCGACAGGGAGACGCGCTCGCGGTCCATGTCGACGTCCAGGACCTCGACCGTGACCTCCTGGCCGACCTCGACGACCTCGGAGGGGTGGTCGATGTGCTTCCAGGACAGCTCGGAGACGTGGACGAGACCGTCGACGCCGCCCAGGTCCACGAAGGCACCGAAGTTGACGATGGAGGAGACGACGCCGGAGCGCACCTGACCCTTCTGGAGGGTGGTGAGGAAGGTCTGGCGGACCTCGCTCTGAGTCTGCTCCAGCCAGGCGCGGCGGGACAGGACCACGTTGTTGCGGTTCTTGTCCAGCTCGATGATCTTCGCCTCGAGCTCCTTGCCCACGTAGGGCTGGAGGTCGCGGACGCGACGCATCTCGACCAGGGAGGCCGGGAGGAAGCCGCGGAGGCCGATGTCGAGGATGAGACCACCCTTGACGACCTCGATGACGGTACCGGTGACGATCCCGTCCTCTTCCTTGATCTTCTCGATGGTGCCCCAGGCACGCTCGTACTGGGCGCGCTTCTTCGAGAGGATCAGGCGGCCTTCCTTGTCCTCCTTCTGGAGAACGAGGGCCTCGACCTGGTCACCGACGCTGACGACCTCGTTGGGGTCGACGTCGTGCTTGATCGAGAGCTCGCGGGAAGGGATGACGCCTTCGGTCTTGTAACCGATGTCGAGCAGGACCTCGTCCCGGTCGACCTTCACGATGACGCCGTCGACGATGTCGCCGTCGTTGAAGTACTTGATCGTCTCGTCGATCGCGGCGAGGAAGGCTTCCTCGTTACCGATGTCGTTGACCGCAACCTGCGGGGTGGTGGCGGTGGTCTCGGTGCTGCTCGTCATGTGGGAAAGGGCTCCGGTACGGACATTGAGTCGTAGGTACTGCTACGCCATGAGCCCGTATATCGCACCGCCGAAGCCGGACAGCTTAGAAGCGCACTCTCCGGATGGCTCCGGAAGCGCCTCGACAACCGAGGGGACATACAACAAGTACGAAAGCGGCCTGCTCGGTCCGAGGCGCGCAGGCTCGCAGCGCAACTTGTAGCATACGGGGGCAGCCGGACACGGTCAATGCGCGAAGGCGCACACCAGGGACAAAATGCCCAGAATCCGGCACAACATCCGGCACAACTCGCTTTGTGGAAGCCCCTCGGGACTCCCGGCGGCCGAACAGATTACCCCCACGTACCCCTCCGACCCACAGCCAGGGATGGCGACCACCCAGATGACGCCAGATACGTACGAGCCGCGGCAGGACCCCCGGGACCCTCGGACCCCCGGGCCGGAGGAGGGCCCCGAGCCGGAAGAGGGCCTTGAGCCGGAGGCGACTAGACGGGACGCCGGTGAAGCGGAGAGCAGCCGGGCCAGCCGCGTCTGGTGGGACGGCAACGCCGACGAGTACCAGCGGGAGCACGGCGCGTTCCTCGGCGACGACCGTTTCGTCTGGGGCCCGGAAGGGCTGGACGAGGCGGACGCCGGCCTGCTGGGCCCGGCCGCCGGCCTGGCCGGGCGGGACGTCCTGGAGATCGGCGCCGGGGCCGCCCAGTGCTCGCGCTGGCTCGCCGCCCAGGGCGCCCGGCCGGTCGCGCTGGACCTCTCCCACCGGCAGCTCCAGCACGCGCTGCGGATCGGCGGCGTCCCCTTGGTGGAGGCGGACGCCGGCGCGCTGCCGTTCGCGGACGGCTCCTTCGACCTGGCGTGTTCGGCCTACGGTGCGGTGCCGTTCGTGGCCGATCCGGTGCGGGTGATGCGGGAGGTGCGCCGGGTGCTGCGGCCCGGCGGGCGCTGGGTCTTCTCCGTCACCCATCCGATCCGCTGGGCCTTCCCGGACGAGCCGGGCCCCGAGGGCCTGTCGGTCGCGGCCTCCTACTTCGACCGCACCCCCTACGTGGAGCAGGACGAGACGGGCCGTGCCGTCTACGTGGAGCACCACCGGACCATCGGCGACCGGGTGCGGGACGTGGTGACGGCCGGTTTCCGGCTGGTCGACCTCGTCGAGCCGGAATGGCCGGAATGGAACGCTCAGGAGTGGGGCGGCTGGTCCCCGCTGCGCGGCCGGCTGATCCCCGGTACGGCGATCTTCGTCTGCGAACGGGACTGAGGCGCCCCGCGCGCCCGGCCGGGAAGCGGGTCAGCCCCAGAGGACGCCGATCACCCCGGCCGTCAGGAACACCAGGGCGTGCACCCCGAGCACCGTACGCAGCACCCACCGTGTGTCCGCCGGCGAGTCGGCGTCCGGCCCGGTGATCGTCTCCGTGGCCGAGCGGGTCTCGGCCATCCGCCGGGTGGCGGTCCCGCCGGCTCCCGGGTCCGCCGGGGCCGCTTCGGTGCGGGGGCGGACGGAAGCGGGGCCCGGCGCATTGTCCGCCAGCTGCGCCGCCAGCGCGACACGCGCGGCGGCGGCGCCGGAGGCCAGGGCGGCGCTGACGTTCTGCACGGCGACGAGATGGGCCGCGGAGTGGCCGAGCGCCCGGGCGGTCTCGGCCTGGCCCGCGGCGAACATCGCGTTGGCCCCGGTGTTGGAACCGGCCAGGAATCCGCCGGCCGCCCCGATCCAGGGCGCGAGGAAGAGGTACGAGGAGCCGAGCGAGGCGCAGGCCTCGGCGATCTCCCGGCTCATGCCGGTCACGGTGAGCAGGGTGCCCAGGGCCAGGAAGACGGCCGTCGTCAGGGTCACCTGCCACCAGCGGCCGAACGCGGCGCGGGCCGCCCCGCCCAGCACCTGCCAGCGGGCGCCCAGCAGTCGCGGGGCGAGGAGCGCGGTCAGCGGCAGCCAGCCGGCCGGTCCCGCGACGACCGCCCACCACCCCTCGTCGACCCCGGCCGCCTCCAGGACCGCCCGGCTCACCAGCAGGCCGGCGACCAGGAACGCGTACGGGGACAGGGCCCGGCCGACGGGCTCGCCGCCACCGCTGTTCCGCTCGCGCAGCCGGGAGACCAGGAGCAGCGCGGCCATGGTGACGAGGCCGCCCAGGACACCGGCGGGCGGCACGCCGACGTAGGCGTTGACGGCCCAGACGGTGCCCCAGAGCGCGGTCACGGCGATGGCCAGGTCACCGGCCGAGGCCAGGGCGCGGCGGGGGCCCAGCGCGACGGTCAGGGCGGCGGCGCCGCAGATGAGGAAGACGGGCGCGGACAGCAGGGCGGAGTCGACGCCGAGCCGCTGGAAGTCGACGTCGCCGAGTTCCGCCGCGACGAGGCTGCCCGGCGCCAGGGAGCCCCAGGGGACGGTCACCAGCCCGAGCAGGCCGGCCACGGCGGCCCGTGCCGGGGGCAGGCCGAGGCGGCGCAGCAGCGGGATCGCCACGATCACGCCGATGCCGAAGCCGGTCAGCGACTCGGCGAACGGGGTGACGCCCAGCGTCACGAGCAGGACCGCGCGCCCGGGTGAGCTGCAGGCGCTGCCGAGCCGTTCGCCCATGCGCGCCTGGGCGCCGGTGCGGGCCATCAGCTCGCTGAGCAGGATGCCGCCGAAGAGGATCGCCGCGAGTTCGACGACGGTGGGCAGCATGCGCTGGGAGGCGTCGCCGAGGTCCGCCAAGGGCGTGGGGAAGGCCGTGGCGGTGAGCGTCAGCGCGGTCGCCAGGGCCGCGAGGGCGGCGTACAGGGCGCGTACGCCCAGGGCGAGGAGCACCAGCGTGACGAGGACGGGCAGGGTGGCGAGAGCGGCGTTCACAGGGCGACCTCTGTGGTCCCGAGGCGTGCGGACCGGCGCTGTACTGCGGAAACATCGTTTCGGAGGGGCTCTCCGGCTGTTCCGCGCGGGCAGGGGCGAGCAGCATGCCCGGCGCCCGGAGGGGTGATCAACGGGTTCCGGATAGTCGGTCACCTTGTGGCCGGAAGGGTGGGTCCCGGGTGTGGATCCGTCCGTGTCCGAGGGGTCGGCGACACTGGTGCGCGTGATCCGCACCGACGTCCTCGACCGGCTTCCCGTCCGCACGGCGCTTCCGGCGCTCGTCTCCGCCCTGGACGGGCACGGCACCGCCGTGCTCTGCGCGCCGCCCGGCACGGGCAAGACGACGCTGGTCCCGCTGGTCCTGGCGGGGCTGGTGCCGGGGTCGGGGCTGGTCCGGCGGGTGCTGGTGGCCGAACCGCGGCGCATCGCCGCCCGTGCGGCGGCCCGGCGCATGGCGTGGCTGCTGGGCGAGGAGGCCGGGGGCCGGGTGGGGTTCACCGTGCGCGGTGAGCGCCGGGCCGGGCCGGGGACGGTCGTGGAGGTGGTCACGACCGGTGTGCTGCTGCAGCGGCTCCAGCGTGACCCGGAGCTCTCCGGGGTCGACGTGGTCGTGCTCGACGAGTGCCACGAGCGGCATCTGGACGCCGACACCGCGGCGGCGTTCCTGCTGGACGTGCGGGCGGCGCTGCGGCCGGAGCTGAAGCTGGTCGCCGCGTCGGCGACGACGGACGCGGAGGGGTGGGCGCGGCTGCTCGGCGACGCGCCGGTGGTCGCGGCCGAGGGGGTGTCGCACCCGGTGGACGTGGTGTGGGCGCCGCCGGAGCGTGCGGTGCGGCCGCCGCACGGGACGCGGGTGGACCCGGTGCTGCTGGAGCATGTGGCCGCCGTGGTGCGGCGGGCGCTGCGGGAGCGCGCGGGCGACGTGCTGTGCTTCCTGCCCGGTGTCGGGGAGATCGCCCGGGTGGCCGGCCTGCTGGGCGGTCCGGCGGAGCTGGGGGCGGAGGTGCTCCAGGTGCACGGCCGGGCCCCGGCCGCGGTGCAGGAGGCGGTCCTGGCGGGCGGGTCGGGGACGCGCCGGGTGGTGCTGGCGACGTCGGTGGCCGAGTCGAGCCTGACCGTGCCGGGTGTCCGTGTGGTGGTGGATTCCGGGCTGGCCCGGGAGCCGCGGACGGATCACGCGCGCGGGCTGAGCGCGCTGACCACCGTACGGGCGTCGCGGGCGGCCGGCAGGCAGCGGGCGGGGCGCGCGGGGCGTGAGGCGCCGGGGACCGTCTACCGCTGCTGGGCGGAGGCCGAGGAGGCGCGGCTGCCCGCGTTCCCGCAGCCCGAGATCCTGGTCGCCGACCTCGCGGCGTTCGCGCTGCAGGCGGCCTGCTGGGGCGATCCGGACGCGAGCGGGCTGGCGCTGCTGGACGCGCCGCCGTCCGGCGCGCTGGCCGCCGCGCGCGCCGTGCTGGCGGCCACGGGCGCCGTCGGCGCGGACGGGCGCCCCACCGCGCGGGGGCGGCGGATGGCCCGGATGGGAGTGCATCCGCGGCTGGCCCGGGCGCTGCTGGACGGCGCGGACGAGGTGGGGGCGCGGCGCGCGGCCGAACTGGTGGCGCTGCTGAGCGAGGAACCGCCGCGCGACTACGGCGACGACTTGGCGGCGGCTTGGCGGGCCGCGCGCCGGGGCGGTGACGCGTACTCCGCCCGCTGGCGGACCGAGGCCGGGCGGCTGGAGTCGGCGCTGCGCGGTGTCGCCGAGGGGACGGCCGGCGGCGCGCTCACGGATGACGCCGCCGCGGGTCTGGTCGCCGCGCTGGCGTTCCCGGAGCGGGTGGCGAGGGCGCGGGGCGAGGGCGCGTTCCTGATGGTGTCGGGGACCGGCGCGGTGCTGGGCGACGGCTCGCGGCTGCGCAGCGCGCCGTGGCTGGCCGTGGCGGTGGCCGACCGGCCGGTCGCCTCAGCGTCGGCGCGGGTCCGGCTGGGCGCGGTGATCGACGAGGAGACGGCCCGGGCGACGGCGGGGGCGCTGTTCGCCGAGGGGGAGGAGGTGGGCTGGTCGGCGGAGCGCGGTGACGTCGTGGCCCGGCGCGTCGCGCGGCTGGGCGCGGTCGAGCTGTCCTCCCGGCCGCTCCCCTCCCCCGACCGCGGCCTCCTCCGCGCGGCCCTCGTCGAGGGGCTGCGCGCCGAGGGGCCGGGGCTCCTGCGCTGGAGCGCGGAGGCGACCGGGCTGCGGGAGCGGCTGGCGTTCCTCCACCGGGAGCTGGGCGCGCCCTGGCCGGACGTCTCCGACGAGGCGCTGCTGGCGGACGCCGAGTCATGGCTGGGGCCGGAGCTGGACGCGGCGCGGCGCCGCACCGACCTGGAGCGGGTGGACGCCCGGGCCGCCCTGGAACGGCTGCTTCCGTGGGCGGGCGGGGAGGCGGCCCGGCTGGCCGAGCTGGCCCCGGAGCGGATCGAGGTGCCCAGCGGCTCGCGGATCCGCGTCGACTACGCGAGCGGGCGGCCCGTACTGGCCGTCAAGCTGCAGGAGCTGTTCGGCTGGCAGCGGACGCCGACGGTGGCCGGCGGGCGGGTCCCCGTCCTCGTCCACCTGCTGTCCCCGGCGGGGCGTCCGGCGGCGGTCACGGCGGATCTCGCCTCCTTCTGGCGCGACGGCTACCGGGCGGTCCGTGCCGAGCTGCGGGGCCGCTATCCGCGGCATCCCTGGCCGGAGGATCCGACGACGGCGGAGGCCACCCGGCGGACGAACGCCCGGCGCCGGTGAGGGCGCCGGGCGGGGCCGGTCAGGGCAGATAGCGTTCCAGCGCCGCCGCGCCCTTCTCCTCGATGTGCCGCCTGGCGGCCTCCACCCGTTCGGGAGTGACGTCGTGCCCCGAGGCCATGACCAGGTCCTCGGGGTCGAAGGGTCGCTCACTGCCGGTGTAGAGCCGCTGCGGCGCGGATGCCGTGGACGCGTCCTCGGGACTCTCCTTCACGGCGAGCCTCCTCTGCTCCGCGGTCCCCTTCCCGGGGACCGGCCGTTCGGGTTTCCCTCCATCGTGTGTCACGGAAGGGGGGTGCGCACACCGATCTCCCGGGAAAAACTTCGGACTCGCCGAAAAACTCCGGCCCCTCGCGCACCACCGCCCCGCCGCGAAAGGCGCGCATCGGCCGTCGCGCGGGGCACCGTCCGTCCCTGCTCGGGGCGGTCCGGCGCCCCGCCGACGGCCGGTGCGCGGCCACGGTCGGCGGGTGTCCGGCGGTTTCCGGAAGGGCTCAGTGGGCGGCGGACTCCCAGTCGCCGCCGACGCCCACCGACACGTCCAGCGGGGCCCGCAGGCTGACGGCCCCGGCCATCTCCCGGCGCACCAGCTCCTCGACCTTCTCCCGCTCGCCCGGGGCGACCTCCAGCACGATTTCATCGTGGACCTGGAGCAGCATCCGGGTGGTGAGCTTCTCCTTCTCCAGCGCCTCGGCCACCCGCAGCATGGCGACCTTGACGATGTCGGCCGCGGTGCCCTGGATGGGCGCGTTGAGCGCCATCCGCTCGGCCATCTCGCGGCGCTGGCGGTTGTCGCTGTTGAGGTCCGGCAGGTAGCGGCGGCGGCCGAGCATGGTCTCGGTGTAGCCGGTGGCGCGGGCCTCCTCGACGACCCGGCGCAGGTAGTCGCGCACGCCGCCGAACCGCTCGAAGTAGGTGTCCATCAGACCGCCCGCCTCGCCCGGGGAGATCCCGAGCTGCTGCGAGAGGCCGAACGCGGACAGCCCGTAGGCCAGGCCGTACGACATGGCCTTGATCTTGCGGCGCATCTCCGGGTCGACGTCGCTCTTGGCCACGCCGAAGACCTGCGAGGCGACCGTGGTGTGCAGGTCCTCGCCGGAGGTGAACGCCTCGATCAGGCCCTCGTCCTCCGACAGGTGGGCCATGACGCGCAGCTCGATCTGGCTGTAGTCGGCCGTCATCAGCGACTCGAAGCCCTCGCCGACCACGAAGCAGCGGCGGATGCGGCTGCCGTCACCGGTGCGCACCGGGATGTTCTGCAGGTTGGGGTCGGTGGAGGACAGCCGGCCGGTGGCCGCCACCATCTGGTTGAAGGTGGTGTGGATCCGGCCGTCCGCCGCCAGGTTGTTGATCAGGCCGTCGACGGTCGTCTTGAGCTTGGCCCGGTCACGGTGGCGCAGCAGGACGACCGGCAGCTCGTTCTCCGTCTGGGCGGCGAGCCAGGCCAGCGCGTCGGCGTCGGTGGTGTAACCGGTCTTGATCTTCTTGGTCTTGGGCAGGCCGAGCTCCTCGAAGAGGATCTCCTGGAGCTGCTTGGGCGAGGAGAGGTTGAACTCGCGGCCGGCGGCGCGGTGCGCCTCGGCGACGGCCTGCTCGATCTCGCCCAGGTACTCCTCGGACAGCCGCTCCAGGCGGGCCCGGTCGACGGCGATGCCCTCGCGCTCCATGGCGACGAGCAGGTCGCCGACGGGGAGCTCCAGGTCGCGCATGAGCTCCAGCGCGCCCGTCCCGGCGAGCTTCCGCTCGTAGAAGACGCCCAGATCGAGGACCGCGCGGCCTTCGACCATCAGCTTCTCGGCCGCTTCCTTGTCGGCCGTGCCGTCGAAGTCGAACGCCTGCTGGCCGGCCTCGGCCTTGTCCGGGTCGACGCGCGGGAGGGTCCGGCCGAGCTTGTCCTCGACGAGCACCTCCAGCTCGGTGAGCTGGCGCTTGCCCTTGTTGAAGCGGACCTTGCCGGCCCGCTTCTGCCGGTGGCGGTTGAGCGGGTCCGTCTCGAACGGCCGGGAGCCCGGCTCGTCCAGGTAAGCGGCGACGGCGGTGTCCATGGTGACGCCCTCGACCCGCCAGCCGCGCTCGGCGAAGACGCGGACGACGCGCTTGCCCATGTGCAGCACCTTGGGGCGGTCCGCGTCGGCCAGCCAGGCGGCGAACGCCCGGTCGTCGGCCTCGGACAGCTCCTGCGGGACGAACCAGCAGGCGCGGTCGTCCGGCAGGGCCAGCGCCACCTCGTGGACGTCGCCCGTGCCGAGCTTCCAGTCGTAGCCGGCGACCACGGCGGCCGGCACGTCCGCCGGGATGTCCGCCAGCCAGGCGGCCAGCTCGTCCTGGCCCAGCATCCGGCCGTCGAGCTCGATCTCCAGCTCCTCGGCCGCCTCCTCGACGACCGCAGCCGGGTCCGTGCCCCAGAGCCGGTCGCGCAGGCTCCGGTTGCGGATCTCCAGGCGGTCCAGCAGCCCGCCGAGCGCGGTGAGGTCGTACGCCTCCCGGACCAGCCCCTCGGGGCCGGTCGACAGCTCGACGTCGCGCACCATCTCGGTGAGGCGGCGGTTGAGCTTGACCGCCTCCAGGTGATCCCGCAGGTTCTGGCCCGCCTTGCCCTTGACCTCGTCGACCCGCTCCACCAGCTCCGCGAACGAACCGAACTGGTTGATCCACTTCGCGGCGGTCTTCTCCCCCACGCCCGGGATGCCCGGCAGGTTGTCCGACGGGTCACCGCGCAGCGCCGCGAAATCCGGGTACTGGGCGGGCGACAGGCCGTACTTCTCCTGGACCTTCTCCGGCGTGAAGCGCGTCAGCTCCGAGACGCCCTTGGTCGGATACAGCACCGTGACGGCGTCGCTGACCAGCTGGAACGCATCCCGGTCGCCGGTGACGATCGCCACCTCGAAGCCCTGCGCCTCGGCCTGCGTCGCCAGCGTGGCGATCACGTCGTCGGCCTCGAAGCCGTCCACGGCGAAGCGCGGCACCCGCATGTGGTCCAGCAGCTCGCCGATCAGCTCCACCTGCCCCTTGAACTCGTCGGGGGTCTTGGACCGGGTCGCCTTGTACTCCGCGAACTCCTCGGAACGCCACGTCTTGCGCGACACGTCGAACGCCACCGCGAAGTGCGTGGGGCTCTCGTCACGCAGGGTGTTCGCGAGCATCGACGCGAAGCCGTACACCGCGTTCGTCGGCTGGCCGTCGGAGGTCGTGAAGTTCTCCGCGGGTAGCGCGAAGAACGCCCGGTAGGCCATGGAGTGCCCGTCCATCAGGAGCAGGCGGGGACGGCCTCCCGTACCTCCTCCCACGGCCTCGGGGCCGGTCGGCTCGGTCGCGTCGGACGGTGATTTCGATGCCTTTGCTGCCACGCCCCCGATCCTGCCACGACCCACTGACAATCCCCGCCACACCGCCGCCGCCCCGGCTGTCCGACCCCCGTGACAGGATCGTCACCGGCAGCACTCCACGCGACCGCCTCACCGCTCAGGGGGAACGACATGGCAGGCAAACCACCGACCGGCGACCCCGTCCAGGACGCCCCCGAGGTCACCGCGCCCCAGCACGCCGCGGCGGGCCTCGCCGCCATCGGGCACTCGCTGCGCGCCGCCCAGCGGCAGATGGGCGTCCGGCGCACCGCGCTCACCCTGCTCAAGGTCAACCAGAAGGACGGCTTCGACTGCCCCGGCTGCGCCTGGCCCGAGCCGGACAAGCGGCACACCGCGGAGTTCTGCGAGAACGGCGCCAAGGCCGTCGCCGAGGAGGCGACGCTCCGCCGGATCACCCCCGCCTTCTTCGCCGCCCACTCCGTCACGGACCTCGCCGGCCGCAGCGGCTACTGGCTCGGCCAGCAGGGCCGCCTCACCCGCCCCATGTACCTCGCGGAGGGCGCGGACCACTACGAACCGGTGAGCTGGGAGCGTGCCTTCGGCATCATCGCGGACGAGCTGCGCGCCCTGGAGTCGCCCGACGAGGCCGTCTTCTACACCTCCGGCCGCACCAGCAACGAGGCCGCGTTCCTCTACCAGCTGTTCGCCCGCGAGTTCGGCACCAACAACCTGCCCGACTGCTCGAACATGTGCCACGAGTCGTCCGGCTCGGCCCTCACCGACACCCTCGGCGTCGGCAAGGGCAGCGTCCTGCTGGAGGACCTCTACAAGGCCGATCTGATCATCGTCGCCGGGCAGAACCCGGGCACCAACCACCCCCGGATGCTCTCCGCCCTGGAGAAGGCCAAGCGCGGCGGCACGAAGATCATGACCGTCAACCCGCTGCCCGAGGCCGGCCTCGAACGGTTCAAGAACCCGCAGAACGCCCGCGGCCTCGCCGGCTCCGGCACCCCGCTCACCGACCTCTTCCTCAAGATCCGGCTCGGCGGCGACCAGGCCCTCTTCCGCCTCCTCAACCGGCTGGTCCTGGAGACCGAGGGCGCCGTCGACGAGGACTTCGTCCGCGAGCACACCCACGGCTACGAGGAGTTCGCCGCCCTCGCCCGCACCGCCGACTGGGACGAGACCCTGCGCGCCACCGGGCTCACCCGGGAGGAGATCCTCGCGGCCCTGCGCATGATCCTCGACTCGAAACGCACCGTCGTCTGCTGGGCCATGGGCCTCACCCAGCACAAGCACGCCGTGGTCACCATCAAGGAGGTCGTCAACCTCCTGCTGCTGCGCGGCGCGATCGGCCGCCCCGGCGCCGGCGTGTGCCCCGTCCGCGGGCACAGCAACGTCCAGGGCGACCGCACCATGGGCATCTTCGAACGCCCCGCCCCCGCCTTCCTCGACGCCCTGGAGAAGGAGTTCGGCTTCGCCCCGCCCCGCGAACACGGCCTGGACGTGGTCCGTGCCATCCGGGCGCTCCGCGACGGGCGGGCCAAGGTGTTCCTCGCCATGGGCGGCAACTTCGTCTCCGCCACCCCCGACACCGACGTCACCGAGGCGGCCGTCCGTCGCGCGCGCCTCACCGTGCACGTCTCCACCAAGCTCAACCGCTCACACGTGATCACCGGCGCGCGGGCGCTCATCCTGCCCACCCTCGGCCGTACCGAACGCGACCGGCAGCGCGGCGGCGACCAGTTCGTCACCGTCGAGGACTCCATGGGCATGGTGCACGCCTCCCGTGGCCGGCTCGACCCCGCGAGCCCGCACCTGCTCTCCGAACCCGCCATCGTCTGCCGCCTGGCCCGCGCCGTCCTCGGCACCGCCTCCGCCACCCCCTGGGAGCGCTTCGAGGAGGACTACGGCACCATCCGCGACCGCATCGCCCGCGTGATCCCCGGCTTCGAGGACTTCAACACCCGCGTCGCCCGCCCCGGCGGCTTCACCCTGCCCCACGCGCCACGCGACTCCCGCACCTTCCCCACCACCACAGGAAAGGCCAACTTCACCGCAGCGCCCGTCGAGTACCCGCACGTCCCGGAGGGCCGCCTGCTCCTCCAGACCATCCGCTCCCACGACCAGTACAACACCACCATCTACGGCCTCGACGACCGCTACCGCGGCATCAAGAACGGCCGCCGCGTCGTCCTCCTCCACCCCGACGACGCCCGCGAACACGGGCTCGCCGACGGCGCGTACACCGACCTCGTCGGCGAGTGGACGGACGGCACCGAACGGCGCGCCCCCGGCTTCCGCGTCGTCCACTACCCGACGGCACGCGGCTGCGCCGCCGCCTACTACCCCGAGACCAACGTCCTGGTCCCGCTCGACCACACGGCGGACCAGAGCAACACGCCCGCGAGCAAGTCGGTCGTCATCCGGCTCGAACCCACCGACCGCCCCGCCGGCACCACCTGATAACAAACGTCTACGCGTTACTTCAGGTACCTCATGTACCTGCCGCCACGCGCACCTCACGTACACCAAGAGCACCAGGGGAGCCGAGAAGCATGGGCGAACAGAGCCGGACCGTCTTTCCGCAGGAGATCCTCGACAGCTGGGCCGACAGCGGCCTGGACCTGCCCGCCCTCTTCTCGGCGGGCCACCTCGGCGAGCGCATGAGCGTCCGCGTCGTCGAGGCCTCCCCCGACCGCGTCGTCGGCACCATGCCGGTCGAGGGCAACACCCAGCCGTACGGGCTGCTTCACGGCGGCGCCTCCGCCGTCCTCGCCGAGACGCTCGGCTCCGTCGGCGCCATGCTGCACGGCGGCCCCACTCGGATCGCCGTGGGCGTCGACCTCAACTGCACCCACCACCGCGGGCTCCGCTCCGGCCTCGTCACCGGCGTCGCCACCCCCGTACACCGCGGACGCACCAGCGCCACCTACGAAATCGCCATCACCGACGAGCAGGGCAAGCGCGTCTGCTCCGCCCGCCTCACCTGCGTCATCCGCGACAACCCGCAGCCGTCCGCCTGACAACTCCCCGGCCGTGGAGGAGCGTTGATCCCTCCACGGCCGACGGGTGAACCCCGGGCGGCCGATCCGGATCCGCGTTTGCGGAATGTGATCTCCGTCATAACAAGAGAGTTACATCCTGGACGGCACCTCTGCCCCGCGCTGTCGCCCAGCCCTTACAGTCACGGCCATCCACCACCCCGCCGGGCGGTTCCGCACCCGTTCCCTCCCTCTCCGCCGTTGCCCGGCGAACGTCACGGCACCTGCATCCCGGCAGGCCGCCGCGCCAGGGAAAGGAATCACCGTGCGACACCGTCCCTTGCTCCTGCTCACCACCACGCTCACCGCCGGGGCCCTCGCCCTGAGCGCCTGCGGATCACGCGACGACGACAAAGGGGGCGACAACGGCGACAAAGGCGGCAGGAAGACCACCGTGGTGATCGGCCTCGACGCCCCCCTGACCGGCGACCTCTCCGCCCTCGGCCAGGGCATCAAGAACTCCGCCCACCTCGCCGTCACCAACGCCAACAAGAACAACGAAGTCCCCGGCGTCACCTTCGAACTGTCCGCCCTGGACGACCAGGCCCAGCCCACCTCCGGACAGCAGAACGCCACCAAACTCGCCGGCGACAAAAAGGTCGTCGGCATCGTCGGCCCCCTGAACTCCAGCGTCGCCCAGTCCATGCAACAGGTGGCCCAGTCCAACACCGTGGCCCTCATCTCCCCGGCCAACACCACGCCCGACCTCACCCAGGGCAAGGACTGGAAACAGGACAAACGCAAGCGCCAGTTCAGCACCTATTTCCGTACCGCCACCACCGACGAGGTCCAGGGCGCCTTCGGCGGGAAATACGCCCACGACCAGATCAAGGCCAAAACCGCCTACGTCATCGACGACCAGAAGACCTACGGCGTCGGCCTCGCGGCCGCCTTCTCCACCCAGTTCACGGCCCTCGGCGGAAAGATCGCCGGAACCGAGCACGTCAACCCCGAGGACCGCGACTTCAAGGCCATCGTCTCCAAGGCCAAGAGCTCCGGAGCCGACCTCGTCTTCTACGGCGGCGAATACCCGGCCGCCGCGCCCCTGAGCCAGCAGCTCAAGGAGAGCGGCGTCAAGGCGCCCCTCATGGGCGGCGACGGCATGTACAGCGCCGACTACATCAAACTCAACAAGAAGTCCGCCGGCGACTACGCCACCTCCGTCGGCAAACCCGTCGAACAGCTCGACTCCGCCAAGAAGTTCATCGCCGACTACAAAGCCGCGGGCTACAAGGACCGCTACGAGGCCTACGGCGGCTCCACCTACGACGCCACCTGGGCCATCGTCCAGGCCGTCAAGGCCGTCGTCGCCGACAACGGCGGCAAACTGCCCGACGGCGCCCGCACCAAGGTCGTCGAGGCCCTCAACAAGGTCAAGTTCGACGGAGTCACCGGCACCGTCTCCTTCGACGAGTACGGCGACACCACCAACACCATGATCACCGCCTACCAGGTCGAGGGCAACGCCTGGAAGGCCCGCCACAGCGCCGAGTTCAAGCGCTGACCCACCGGCCGCGCCACCGCGCCGAAACGATTCCCCACACCCCTCATCCTGCCGTGCGCCCACCACCCGGCGCGGCCCCACCGGCCCGCGCCGGCCGCCCGCACCCCTTCCCATCCCACGGAGGCCCGGCGGTGCACGAACTGCCGCAACAACTGGCCAACGGACTCATCCTCGGCGCGATGTACGGCCTCATCGCGATCGGCTACACGATGGTCTACGGCATCGTCCAGCTCATCAACTTCGCCCACGGCGAGATCTTCATGGTCGGCGGATTCGGCGCCCTCACCGTCCACCTCGCCCTGCCCGACGACATCGCGCTGCTCCTGGCACTCCCCCTCATGATCCTCGGAGGCGTCGTCGCCGCCGTCGCCATCGCCGTGGCCGCCGAACGCTTCGCCTACCGGCCCCTGCGCGGCGCCCCGCGCCTCGCCCCGCTGATCACCGCCATCGGCCTCTCCATCGCCCTCCAGCAGGCCGTCTGGAAGTGGTACCCCGACGCCAAGAAGGCCAGGGTGTTCCCCCAGTTCAAGGGCGAGTCCTTCCACATACTCGGCGCCACGGTCCAGCGCGGCGAGGTCTTCCTGCTGATCGCCGCCCCGCTGTGCATGCTGGCCCTCGGCCTCTTCGTCGCCAGGACCCGCACCGGCCGCGGTATGCAGGCCACCGCCCAGGACCCCGACACCGCCCGGCTCATGGGCATCAACACCGACCGCATCATCGTCATCGCCTTCGCCATCGGCGCCACCTTCGCCGCCGTCGCCGCCGTCGCCCACGGCCTCAAATACGGACAGGTGGACTTCCGCATGGGCTTCATCACCGGCCTCAAGGCCTTCACCGCGGCCGTCCTCGGCGGCATCGGCAACATCTACGGCGCCATGCTCGGCGGCGTCGTCCTCGGCGTCGCGGAAGCCCTCGCCACCGGCTACATCGAGGAGATCCCCGGCATGTCCCAGTTCGGCGGCGGTTCCTGGAAGGACGTCTGGGCCTTCGTCCTCCTCATCCTCGTCCTGCTGCTCAGGCCCCAGGGCCTGCTCGGCGAACGCGTCGCGGATCGGGCGTGACGGCCATGCCCCTCGACCGCCACACCACCGGAGGACGACCGGACGCCGCCGGAGGACGACCGAACGCCGCGGCCCCGGCCCCCGGCCCGGCCCCGGTACGCGCCACGGTCCCGCTGCCCCCGAAGGCCGCCCGCCTCCTCGTCGGCGCGGGAGCGCTCCTCGCGATCGTCTCCACCTTCCTCGCCTGGACCTGGACCACCTCGTTCCCCGGAAACCTCACCGTCACCGGGTATCCCGGCGGCCTCCAGAACATCACCCTTGTCGGCGCCGCCCTCACCCTGCTGTACGTCCTGGCCGGCTACGGCATCCGAGGGCTCCGCTGGCTCGCTCCCTCCGGCACCACGGCCCCCACCCTCCTCCTCGCCCTCGGCACCTTCGCCGCCACCTGGTACACCCTCGGCGCCATCACCACCGACCTCGGCGGCCTCGTCAACCTCGAACCCGGCGGCTTCCTCGCCGGCGGCGCCACCCTCGCCGCCCTGCTCGGCGCCCTCGCCCTGCCACCGGCGCGTCCGTATCCGGAGCGCGGGGAGTACGGCGAGTACGGGGACCGACCGGAGCGCGCGGACGACCATACGCGCCCGGAAGGATCCGAACTCCCGGACGGTGCCCAGGGATCGGGCGGCTCACAGAACTCACCGGGCTCGGGCGACTCGACAAGCGCGGAGCACCCGGACACCACCGGCACCTCGTCAAGCTCAGGCCCCCCAGGCGGCTCGAACCACCCGGGGCACAACGCCCCCGCCAACCCCTGGCACCGCTTCCGCCACAGCCTCACCCCCGGCCGTACCGCCGCCCCCACCCCACTGCCCGCCTGGGCCGAAATCCTCGTCATCGCCGCCGCGTTCGCCCTGGGCCTCGCCCTCTTCACTTACGGCATCGAAGCCGAGTACGGCGAACTCTTCGTCGGCTACCTCCTGCTCACCTGCGCCGGACTCGCCGCCCTCGGCCGCTCCGGCCTCACCACCCGCCTCGCCATCCTCACGGCCCGGCACCACACCATCACCCTCACCGCCGCCTTCGTCGCCGCCGCGGCCTTCCCCCTCACCCTCACCAGCGACACCTACACCAACCTGGCCACCAGCATCCTCATCTTCGCCACCGTCGCCCTGGGCCTCAACGTCGTCGTCGGCCTCGCCGGCCTCCTCGACCTCGGCTACGTCGCCTTCCTCGGCGTCGGCGCCTACACCGCGGCTCTCGTCTCCGGCTCACCCGAATCCGCCGCCGGCGTCCACTTCCCGTTCTGGGCGGCCATCCTCACCGGCATCGGCACCTCCCTGGTCTTCGGCGTCCTCATCGGCGCCCCCACCCTCCGCCTCCGCGGCGACTACCTCGCCATCGTCACCCTCGGTTTCGGCGAGATCTTCCGCATCACCATGCTCAACCTCAACGGAAAAACCGGCCCCGACATCACCAACGGCGCCATGGGCATCCCCAACATCCCCGACCTCGCCATCGGCGGCTTCGACTTCGGCGACACCCACGACCTCCTCGGCACCCCCATCGGCCGCTTCGGCAACTACTACCTCCTCATGCTCCTCGCCACCCTCGCCGTCGTCCTCGTCTTCCGCCGCGCCGCCGCCTCCCGCATCGGCCGCGCCTGGATCGCCATCCGCGAGGACGAAACCGCCGCCACCGCCATGGGGATCAACGCCTTCCGCCTGAAACTCCTCGCCTTCGCCCTCGGCGCCGCCCTCGCCGGCCTCGCCGGCACCGTCCAAGCCCACGTCATCACCACCGCCACACCCGACCAGTACCAGTTCGCCGGAACCGTCCCACCCAACTCCGCCTTCCTCCTCGCCGCCGTCATCCTCGGCGGCATGGGCACCATCACCGGCCCCATCGTCGGCGCCGCCCTCCTCTACCTCATCCCGAACAAAATGGACTTCATGCAGGACTACCAACTCCTGCTCTTCGGAGTCGCCCTCATCCTCCTGATGCGCTTCCGCCCCGAAGGCCTCGTCGCCGACCGCCGGAAACAGCTCGAATTCCACGACGACACCGGCCCCACGGCGCCCACCGACGCCGGCCCCGCCACCGACGCCGCGCCCTACACCCGAGCGGAGGCGTGACCACCATGACCCCCGACGCCGCCACTCCCACCACCGCCGCCACCACCGGCACGCCCGTCCTGACCGCCACCGGCATCACCATGCGCTTCGGCGGCCTCACCGCCGTACAATCCGTCGACCTCACCGTCCACGACCGCCAGATCGTCGGACTCATCGGCCCCAACGGCGCCGGGAAAACCACCTTCTTCAACTGCCTCACGGGCCTCTACAACCCGACCGAAGGCATCGTCACCTACCGCGACACCGTCCTCCCCGCCAAACCCCACCTCGTCACTCAGGCAGGCATCGCCCGCACCTTCCAGAACATCCGCCTCTTCCCCAGCATGACCGTCCTGGAGAACGTCCTCGTCGGCCGGCACACCCGCACCCACGAAGGCCTCTTCTCCGCCCTCCTCCGCGGCCCCGGATTCCACCGCGCCGAACGCGCCTCCCACCAACGCGCCCGCGAACTCCTCGACTTCACCGGACTCACCGACAAAGCGGACCACCTCGCCCGCAACCTCCCCTACGGCGAACAACGCCGACTCGAAATCGCCCGCGCCCTCGCCAGCGACCCCGGCCTGCTCCTCCTCGACGAACCCACCGCCGGCATGAACCCCCAGGAGACCCGCGCCGCCGAACACCTCGTCCTCGCCATCCGCGACCAGGGCATCGCCGTCCTCGTCATCGAGCACGACATGCGCTTCATCTTCAACCTCTGCGACCACGTCGCCGTCCTCGTCCAAGGCCGGAAACTCGTCGAAGGCACCCCGCGAACCGTCCAGAGCGACGAACGCGTCATCGCCGCCTACCTCGGCACCCCCTTCGAAGGCGCACCCGGACAGGACGAGGCCGCCGAGGTCGAGGCGGCGGAAGCGGCCCGCGCGGCGGAAGCGGCGGCCGCGACGGCGACGGCGGCGGCACGGGCACAGACAGAGGCACGAACACAGGCGGAACCCCCGACGGAGGGGCGACCACACACCCAAAAGCACCCGCCGACGGTCCCGGACGGAACGCCCCCCACTCACCCCGAGGAGAACGACCCCCGATGACGGCCCTCCTCGAAGTCCGCGACCTCCGCGTCGCCTACGGCAAGATCGAAGCCGTCAAGGGGATCTCCTTCACCGTCCACGCCGGAGAGATCGTCACCCTCATCGGCACCAACGGCGCCGGAAAGACCACCACACTCCGCACCCTCTCCGGCCTCCTCCACCCCACAGCCGGCAGCATCCGCTTCGACGGAAAACCCCTCACCCGCGTCCCCGCCCACCGCATCGTCGCCCTCGGCCTCGCCCACTCCCCCGAAGGCCGCCACATCTTCCCCCGCCTCACCATCGCCGAGAACCTCCAGCTCGGCGCCTTCCTCCGCAAGGACACCACCGCCATCGCCCAGGACATCGAGCACGCCTACCACCTGTTCCCCATCCTCGGAGAACGCGCCCGCCAACCCGCCGGCACCCTCTCCGGAGGCGAACAGCAAATGCTCGCCATGGCCCGCGCCCTGATGTCCCGCCCCAAACTCCTCATGCTCGACGAACCCTCCATGGGCCTCTCCCCGATCATGATGCAGAAGATCATGACCACCATCGCCGAGCTCAAGGCCGACGGCACCACCATCCTGCTCGTCGAACAGAACGCCCAGGCCGCCCTCACCCTCGCCGACCACGGCCACGTCATGGAAACCGGCCGCATCGTCCTCTCCGGCACCGGCACCGACCTGCTCGGCGACACGTCCGTACGCAAGGCCTACCTCGGCGAAGACTGAGCCCCACCGCCCCCGGGCGACGCGAAGGGCCCGCGCCCACCCAGGACACGGGCCCCACACAACAGAACCGAACGATCACCGACCGCTACTGCGACTGCTCCTTGGCCGCCTTCTTCTCCCGGGCGTCCTCGATGACCGCCTCCGCCACCTGCTGCATCGACATCCGGCGGTCCATCGACGTCTTCTGGATCCACCGGAACGCCGCGGGCTCCGTCAGCCCGTACTGCGTCTGCAGAACGCTCTTCGCGCGGTCCACCAGCTTGCGCGTCTCCAGCCGCTGGGAGAGGTCCGCGACCTCCTTCTCCAACGCCTTCAGCTCCGTGAACCGCGACACGGCCATCTCGATCGCCGGCACGACGTCGCTCTTGCTGAACGGCTTCACCAGGTACGCCATGGCCCCGGCGTCCCGCGCCCGCTCCACGAGCTCACGCTGCGAGAACGCGGTGAGCATCAGCACCGGGGCGATCGACTCGGCCGCGATCCGCTCGGCCGCGGAGATCCCGTCGAGCACCGGCATCTTCACGTCCAGGATCACCAGATCCGGCCGGTGCTCCCGCGCCAGCGCGACCGCCGTCTCCCCGTCGCCCGCCTCGCCCACGACGGAGTAGCCCTCTTCCTCGAGCATCTCCTTGAGGTCGAGGCGGATCAGCGCCTCGTCCTCGGCGATCACGACGCGGGTGGTCTGCGGAGGGGTGTGCTGCGGCTCGTCGTCGACGGGCGGCTGGGGCTCGGCGGCGCTCACGGGTCTCCTCGGTCAAGCAGGTGATGTGTATGAGCCTACCTAGTAGGGCCGCTCGATGCTCACACGGTATGCTGCTCACAGCCTGTCTGGCCGGGTTGGCGCAACTGGTTGACGCGGAGGTCTCAAACACCTCTGTCCGTGAGGACATGTGGGTTCGAATCCCATACCCGGCACTCAAGCGGTAAAAGCGGAGGTTCGCGTTCGCGTGAACTTCACCTTTCTCCACATTGCGCACACATTCAATGACACACAGTGGCGCCATGGAGTCTCACGGCAGCACGGTACGACAGGAGGCCCTTCGCCTCCTCCAATCCGGAATAGCCAATGCCGAGGTGGCCCGTAGGCTTGGCGTCCCCACAGGCACGGTCGGTTACTGGTTGCACGTCGACCGCTCAAGGCGCGGAGACTGCCCGGGCCGCCCGTCGTCCAAATGCCCTCGGTGTCACGGCCGACCGCTAGACGAGCAGGCGTACTCCTATCTGCTGGGCCTCTACCTAGGCGACGGGCACATCATCCAGTACTCCCGGCACCGAGTACCAAGCCTCATGATCACCTGTGCTGATGACTGGCCCGGCCTCATGGATGCCTGCGAAGCCGCCATGCGAGCGGTGTTGCCCGACAACAAAGTCTGCCGCGTCAGACGCACTGGCTGCCGCAACGTGAAGGTCTACTCAACTCACCTCTGGTGCCTGTTTCCCCAGCATGGCCCAGGCAAGAAGCACGAGCGACGCATCATGCTCGAACCCTGGCAGCAGCGGATCGTCGATGCCCACCCTTGGGAATTTCTGCGCGGGCTGATTCACTCCGACGGTTGCCGGATCGTCAACTGGACCACAAGAACCGTCCATGGAGCGAGCAAACGCTACGAATACCCGCGCTACCTCTTCACCAACAAGTCCGACGACATCCGGCAGCTCTACTGCGACACCCTCGACAAGGTCGGTGTCGCTTGGAAGATGACGCGACGCGGCGCCGACCCGTTCAACATCTCCGTCGCCCGCCGCGCCTCCGTAGCCCTCATGGACGCCCACATCGGCCCGAAGTACTGATCACCGGGTGCGGCCTACCCCTTCGGCCCGTCGTCCTCCCCGATGTGGTGCACACGCACGAGGTTGGTGGTGCCGGGTGTGCCGGGTGGGGAGCCGGCCGTGATGATGACCATGTCGCCCTTGCGGCAGCGGCCGATGCGCAGCAGGTATTCGTCGACTTGGCTGACCATTTCGTCGGTCGTCTGCACCATGGGGCCGAGGAAGGTTTCGACGCCCCAGGTGAGGTTGAGTTGGGAGCGGGTGGCGGGTTCGGGGGTGAAGGCGAGGAGGGGGATGGGCGAGCGGTAGCGGGAGAGGCGGCGGACGGTGTCGCCGGACTGGGTGAAGGCGACGAGGTATTTGGCGCCGAGGAAGTCGCCCATTTCGGCGGCGGCGCGGGCGACGGCGCCGCCTTGGGTGCGGGGCTTGCTGCGTTCGGTGAGCGGGGGGAGTCCTTGGGCGAGGATGTCCTCTTCGGCCGCTTGGAGGATGCGGCTCATGGTGCGGACGGTTTCGATGGGGTATTTGCCGACGCTGGTCTCCCCGGAGAGCATCACGGCGTCGGTGCCGTCGATGACGGCGTTGGCGACGTCGGAGGCCTCGGCGCGGGTGGGCCGGGATGCGTCGATCATGGAGTCGAGCATCTGGGTGGCGACGATGACGGGTTTGGCATTGCGCTTGGCCAGTTTGATGGCGCGCTTCTGGACGATCGGGACCGTTTCCAGTGGCATTTCGACGCCCAGGTCCCCGCGCGCGACCATGATGCCGTCGAAGGCGGCGATGATGCCGTCGAGGTTGTCGACCGCCTGCGGCTTCTCGATCTTCGCGAGGACGGGGAGGCGGCGGCCTTCCTCGTCCATGACGCGGTGGACGTCGTCGATGTCCCGTGCGCTGCGGACGAAGGAGAGGGCGACGATGTCGGCGCCGGTGGTGATGGCCCAGCGGAGGTCTTCGACGTCCTTGGCGGAGAGGGCGGGGACGGAGACGGCGACGCCGGGGAGGTTGAGGCCCTTGTGGTCGGAGACCATGCCGCCCTCAAGGACGACGGTGTGGACGCGCGGTCCGTTGACTTCGGTGACTTCGAGGGTGACGCGGCCGTCGTCGACGAGGATGCGTTCGCCGCGGGTGACGTCGTCGGCGAGGCCGTCGTAGGTGGTGCCGCAGTGGTGGCGGTCGCCGAGGACGTCCTCGACGGTGATGGTGAAGGTGTCGCCGCGTTCAAGGAGTACGGGGCCTTCGAGGAACCGGCCGAGGCGGATCTTCGGGCCTTGAAGGTCGGCGAGGATGCCGACGTTCCGGCCGGTTTCCTCGGCGGCCTTGCGGACCCGTTCGTACCGCGCCTCGTGATCGGCGTGGGTGCCATGGCTCAGGTTGAAGCGGGCGACGTCCATGCCGGCTTCGACGAGGGCCTTGATCTGCTCGTACGAGTCGGTGGCGGGCCCCAGGGTGCAGACGATTTTCGCTCGGCGCATGGCACGACCTTATGACCTACCGGTGGGTAGAGAATCTGCCGGACACGACCACCCAACGTCCGTTGGGTAAAGGTCTGTTGACAACTAGTGAAACGTGCGCGGGGGTGCTCCGATGAGCGGTGGAGCGTCCCCGCGCATACCCCGGCGTGCACGGTTCACAGGATCGGCGGAGTCATGGTCAACCGTGCGTTGACGTGGGCGTAGACGCTCTGGCGTTGGGGTTCGAGGTCGAGGGCGGGTGGGGTGGAGCCGCCGTAGCCGGCGCTGCGGAGTATGGCGGGGCGTGCGGGCGGGGCGGCGGGGGCGGGGTGTTCGGCGCCGGTGTCGGCGAGTTCGACGAGGGCGACGAGGCGGGAGCCGAGTGCTTCGGCGTATTCGCGGGCGCGTTGGACGGCGTCGTGGACGGCTTGGCGGCGGGCTTCGCGGTGGGCGGGCGAGTCGGCGCGGAGGGCCCACCAGGGGCCGTCGATGCGGGTGAGTTCAAGGTCGGAGAGACGGGTGGTGAGTTCGCCGAGGATGGTGAAGTCGCCGAGGGTGGCGGTGAGATGGACGTGGCCGCGGTAGGCGCGGATGCGTTCGTGGCGGCCTTTGTCGTTGAGTTGGGGGGTGATGGTGACGGCGCCGGTTTCGATTTTCTCGACGGCGTCGCCGTGGGTTTTGAGCAGTTCGATGATGTGGTTGTTGCGTCGGGTGAGGTCGTCCAGGGCTTTGTGACGGTCGGTACCGCGGGCGCTGATGGTGATTCCGAGGCAGGCGATTTCGGGGTCGACTTCGAGGTGGGCCTCGCCGCGGACGGCGACGCGCGGCGTGTCGGGGGTTCCGTAGGGCAGCGGCTCGGTTGCGGTCATGGGGCTAGCGTCTCAGTCCGTGTTCGTCGGCGGGACTGTCCGGAGTCATCGGATCGCAACCTTGTAAGGGTGTTGCCCTGGTGCCTGTGGGGGTCAGAATCTACGCGCGTTGTACCGGGGGGCTTGTGGTGTCGCGGCCGTCCGGTGTCGTTGTCGGACGCAGCCGGCTCCGGGCCGGGTGCGGTGAGATCGTCAGGTAAAGGGATGGGGAATTCGATGCCGCTCAACCGCAGGCGTTTCCTGGGGCGTACGGCCGCTACGGGGGCGGGTGTGGCCCTGACCGGAGCCGTGGGCGCCACGTCGGCGGCGGCCGGTGAGCAGCCCCTGTCGGGGCAAGGGGGGCGTGGGGAGCGCGGGCACGGCAGGACGAAGCGGTACGCGTTCACCGTCATGGGCACCACGGATCTGCACGGGAACGTCTTCAACTGGGACTACTTCACCGACGCGGAGTTCGACGACAAGGCGCACAACGATGTGGGCCTGGCGAAGATCTCGACGTTGGTGAAGCAGGTCCGCGAGGAGAAGGGGCGGCGGAATACGCTGCTCATCGATGCGGGCGACACGATCCAGGGAACGCAGCTCGCGTATTACTACGCGCGGGTGGAGCCGATCACCGGGCACCGTGGTCCGGTGCATCCGATGGCCCTGGCGATGAACGCCATGGGGTATGACGCGGCGGCGCTGGGGAATCACGAGTTCAATTACGGCATTCCGGTGCTGCGGAAGTTCGAGCAGCAGTGCCGCTTTCCGTTGCTGGGGGCGAACGCGCTGGACGCGAAGACGATGCGGCCGGCGTTCCGGCCGTATGTCATCAAGCGGATGCGGACGCCGCACGGGCGTGATGTGCGGGTGGCGGTGCTGGGTCTGACGAATCCGGGGATCGCGATCTGGGACAAGGCGAATGTGCAGGGGAAGATGGTGTTCCCCGGCCTGGAGGAGCAGGCGGCGAAGTGGGTGCCGCGGCTGCGTTCGATGGGTGCGGACGTCGTGATCGTGTCGGCGCATTCGGGGATGAGCGGGACGTCGTCTTACGGTGACGCGCTGCCTCATGTGGAGAACGCGGCGGCTCTGGTGGCGGAGCGGGTGCCCGGGATCGACGCGATTCTGGTGGGGCACGCGCATGTGGAGGTGCCCGAGTACCGGGTGGTGAACAAGGAGACGGGCCGGCCGGTGGTGCTGTCCGAGCCGTTGAAGTGAGGTCAGCGGCTGACACTGTTCGACTTCGATCTGGTGTGGGAGCGGGGCCGCTGGCAGGTCGCGTCGGTGGCGTCGAAGGTGCTGAACTCGAACACCGCCGAGGAGGACGCCATGGTCACCCGCCTGGTGCGGGGACAGCACCGGAAGGTGGTGGCGTATGTGAACCAGCGGATCGGGACGTCGACGGCGGCGATGAGTGCGGCGGAGGCGCCGTACCGGGACACGCCCGTCATCGATTTCATCAACCATGTGCAGGCGGAGACGGTGCGGGCGGCGTTGAAGGGGACGGCGTACGCGTCGTTGCCGGTGCTGTCGCAGGCGTCGTGTTTCTCACGGACGGCGGCGGTTCCGGCGGGGCAGGTGTCGGTCCGTGAGGTGGCCGGGCTGTATCCGTTCGAGAACACGCTGGAGGCGCGGGTGCTGACCGGCGCGCAGGTGCGGGAGTACCTGGAGTTCTCGGCGCGGTATTACGTGCGGACGCCGGCGGGCGCGCCGGTGGATCCGGCGAAGCTGACGAACGCGGAGAGCATTCCGGATTACAACTACGACGTGGTGAGTGGCCTCTCCTACGAGATCGACATCGCGAAGGCGCCGGGTGCGCGGATCGGGAAGCTGCTGTTCGACGGGAAGCCGCTGGACGATTCCGCGCAGTTCGTGCTGGCGGTGAACAACTACCGGGCGAGTGGTGGCGGGAATTTCCCGCATGTGGCGCGGGCGAAGCAGGTGTGGGCGAATTCGGAGGAGATCCGTAACACGATCATCGGCTGGGTGAAGGCGCGGCAGGTGATCGATGTGGCGAAGTTCGCGTCAGTGGACTGGAAGCTGACGCGGGATGGTGTGCCGCTTTTCTGAGGGTGGTGCGGTGTGGGGCCGTGGTGTGGGCCGCGGCTCCAGGCCGAAGGTGGTGAATGCGGTGCGTTGGGGCAGCGGGTAGTGGGTGGTGCCGGTGATGGCGTTGAGGATGGTGGCGCTGCGCCAGGCGGCGAGGCCGAGGTCGGAGCTGCCGATGCCGTGGGTGTGGGTTTCGGCGTTCTGGACGTGGACGGCGCCCTTTACCAGGGGGTCGAGGACGAGGCGGTGCTGGGCGTCGATGCGGGGGCGGCCGCCGGAGTCGCGGCGGATGTAGGGGTCGAGGGCGGCGAGGAGGCGGTCGACGCGGCGCTCGCGGTAGCCGGTGGCGAGGACGACGGCGTCGGTGGTGAGGCGTGAGCGGGTGCCTTGCTGGTGGTGTTCGAGGTGGAGCTCGACGCGGGTGGTGCCGACGCGTCCGGCGGTGCGGACGAAGACGCCCGGGGTGAGGGTGGTGTCGGGCCAGCCGCCGTGGAGGCTGCGGCGGTAGAGCTCGTCGTGGATGGCGGTGATGGTGGCGGGGTCGATGCCCTGGTGGAGCTGCCACTGCTGGGGCAGGGCCTGGTCGCGGACGGGCTCGGGGAGGGCGTGGAAGTACTGGCCGTAGTCGGGGGTGAAGTGTTCGCGGCCGAGCCGGCTGGTCTCGGTGGGGGCGAAGGCGGGGGTGCGGGCGAGCCAGTGGAGCTTCTCGCGGCCGACGGGGCGGTGGCGGAGCAGGTCGAGGAAGATCTCGGCGCCCGACTGTCCGGAGCCGATGACGGTGACGTGGTCGGCGGCGAGGAGGTCGGCGCGGTGGTCGAGGTAGTCGGCGGAGTGGTGGACGGGGACGCCGTGGGCTTCGACGAGGGGGCGGAGGGGTTCGGGGATGTCGGGGGTGGTGCCGATGCCGAGGACGACGTTGCGGGCGTAGGTGCGGCCCAGGGCCTCGGCTTCGCCGTCGCGGTCGAGCTGGGTGTAGTCGATCTCGAAGAGGACGCGTTCGGGGTTCCAGCGGACGGCGTCGATGTGGTGGCCGAAGTGGAGGCCGGTGAGGTTCTCGCTGACCCAGCGGCAGTAGGCGTCGTATTCGGCGCGCTGGATGTGGAAGCGCTCGGCGAAGTAGAAGGGGTAGAGGCGCTCGCGCGTCTTGAGGTAGTTGAGGAAGGTCCAGGGGCTGGTGGGGTCGGCGAGGGTCACGAGGTCGGCGAGGAAGGGGACCTGGATGCGGGTGCCGTCGATGAGCAGCCCGGGGTGCCAGCGGAACGTGTGATTCTCGTCATAGAAAGCCGCGTGGAGGTCGCTCAACGGGTGGGCCAGGGCGGCGAGGGAGAGGTTGAAGGGGCCGATGCCGATGCCCGCGAAGTCGAGGGGAGCGTCGGAAGTGTGGTCGGAGGAGGCGGGGTTGCTCATGCGGGGGTGCGGCCTTCCCGTGGGCGGCGGCGAACACAGCCGGACAAGTCGTTTATGCCCTTTTTGTTCGATACATCAGGTCGTTTCAAGCTACCGGCTGTACCTGCGGCGTGACGCCTTGTGGGGGATGTTTCCCCCGATGGGGGGACGGACCCCGCGCGGCCGGGCAGCCGGGGTCGCGGGGGCTCACGGCGGGGTGCGGGGCGCGCCCCGGGCGCGGCGTCGACTACCCTGCACCCCATGGCCATGATGAACCTCGCTCTCGACATCGGACCGCTCAAGCCGGACGTTGCCCCCCTCGTCCTGGGTCTGGTGCTGTTTTTCCTCGTCTTCGCGGTGATCGCGAAGGGGATCCTGCCCCGGATCAACAAGGTCCTCACCGAGCGTGAGCAGGCCACGGAGGGCCGCTTCGGCGAGGCGGAGGAGACCCGCGCCGAGGCGGAGCGCGTCCACGCCGAGTACCAGGAGCTGCTGGCCGAGGCCCGGCACGAGGCCGCGCGGCTGCGCCAGGAGTCGGTCGAGCAGGGCAACGCGATCATCGCCGAGCTGCGAGCCGAGGGCCAGCGCCAGCGCGACGAGATCATCTCCGCCGGTCACGCGATGATCGACGCGGAGCGCACGATGGCCGAGGCGCAGCTGCGCGAGCAGGTCGGCGCGCTGGCCACCGAGCTGGCGGGTCGCATCGTCGGCGAGTCGGTCGAGACGTACGCGCGGGAGAGCGGCATCGTGGACCGCTTCCTGGAGGAGCTCCGCACGGCGCAGCCGGCGGACGCGATCGAGGACAAGCGCGGCTGACGTAGGCAGCGTTTTTCGGGCCTGGCGCCCGCACCCCGAACCCGGGGTGGGGGCGCCTTTGTCATGCGCGGAAAGCCCTGGTGAGGGTCATTGTCAGTGGGGTGGTGTTCACTGTGGGTAGCGAACGGTGAGGGCTCGGCGAAGGTCGTCGAGCTGGTCCCGCAGCTGACGCCTGAGCGCGGGCGTCGGTTCGGAGCCGTCCAGACAGGCCTCGCCGAGGCGCAGAGTGTCGTGGTCGACGTGGGGACGGGGGAATCCATGGGAGCCGGCGGTTTTGGCGAGGGCGGTGCCGCGGCGGGCGGCGAGCGCCGTGGCGTCGGAGGGGTAGCGGTCGCGGTAGGGGCGGGTGAGGTCGAGCTGTTCGGGCTGCCAGAAGCCCTGGGCGGTGGCGGTCCACAGGTGGGCGGAGAGGCTGTCGTCCGCGTAGAGGGCGTGCCAGGCCGCTTGTTTGGCGGCGGGGTCGGGGAGGGCCGCGTGGCAGCGGGCCGCGCCTTCCCGGCCGGTGGCGCTGGGGTCGGCGGCGAGTTCGGCGTCGATGGCCTCGGGGGTGGTGGCGCCGAGGACGGCGAGGCGGGTGAGGACGCGCCAGCGGAGTTCGGGGTCGAGGGCGGGTCCGCCGGGGACGGTGCCGGCGCGGAGCCAGTCGTGGAGGGTGCCGGGGGCGGTGGCGCTGTCGACGAGGGTGCGGACGGCGGCGAGGCGGAGGCCGGGCGCGGTGGCCTGTCCGGTGCGGCTCAGGAGTGCGTCGCAGGTGTCGCGGAGGGTGGCGAGAGCGTCGTCGCGGTGGTCGGCGGGGAGGTAGCGGTCGGCGATCTGGGCGCGGGCGAAGGTGAGGACGCCCTGGACGACGGCGTTGTCCGTCTCGTGCGGGAGGTGGTCCCGGGTGGCCCGCAGGTAGGCGGTGGGGGCGAGCAGGCCGTCGCGGACGAGGTCACGGAGGGCGTTCCAGAGGACCGCGCGGGTGAGGGGGTCGGGCAGGCCGGAGAGGGCGCGGAGGGCCGTGGTGTGGGAGTCGGGGTCGAGGCGGACCTTGGCGTAGCCGAGGTCGCCGTCGTTGAGGAGGACGAGGGCGGGCCGGGGGCCGGTGCCGGTGAGGGCGGTGGTGGGCCCGGGGTCGGTGGGGATGTCGGTCTCGGTGCGGGGGCGGGCGGTGAGGCGCCGGAGGTCGGCGGGGTCTCGGTCGTAGAGGCCGACGGCGATGCGGTGGGGGCGGGTGCCCTGGTGGTCGATGGTGAGCTGCCAGCCGCCCTCGTCGGTGGTGGTGACGCTGGGGGTGAGGGTGTCGACGCCGGTGGTGCCGAGCCATTGGCGGGCCCAGGCGTGGACGTCGCGGTCGGAGGCGCCGGCGAGGGAGTCGAGGAAGTCGGCGAGGGTGGCGTTGCCGAAGCGGTGCCGTGCGAAGTGGGCGTTGATGCCGGCGAGGAAGTCCTTCTCGCCCAGCCAGGCGACGAGTTGGCGCAGCGCGGCGGCTCCCTTGGCGTAGGAGATGCCGTCGAAGTTGAGGAAGGCGGCGGCGGTGTCCTGGACGGCGCCGGGAGCGGGGGCGACGGGGTGGGTGGTCTCGCGCTGGTCGGCGTCGTAGCCCCACGCCTTGCGGCTGACGCCGAACTCGGTCCAGGTGCCCGTGAAGCGGGTGGCGTCGGCGAGGACTTGGTAGCCCATGTACTCGGCGAAGGACTCGTTGAGCCAGATGTCGTCCCACCACCGGAGCGTGACCAGGTCGCCGAACCACATGTGGGCCATCTCGTGGGCGATGGTGACGGCCCGGTTCTGCCGCTCGGTGTCGGTGGCGGCGGAGCGGAAGACGAACTCGTCGCGGAACAGGACGAGGCCGGGGTTCTCCATGGCGCCGAAGTTGAACTCGGGGACGAACGCCTGGTCGTACGAGTCGAAGGGGTAGGGCTCGTCGAAGATCTCGTGGAAGCGGTCGAAGCAGCGGCGGGTGAGGTCGAGAAGTTCCTCGGCGTCGGCGTCGAGGTGCGGAGCGAGGGACCGCCGGCAGTGCAGGGCGAAGGGCAGGCCGGCGTGTTCCGTGCGGACGCTGTGCCAGGGGCCCGCGGCGAAGGCGACGATGTACGTGCTGATGGGCCGGGTCGCGGGCAGTTTCCAGCGGCCTTCGGCGGGCGGGCCGACGCGGGTGGCGACGGTGTTGCCGAGGACCGTCCAGTCGGGGGGCGCGGTGACGGTGGCCGAGAAGACGGCCTTGAGGTCGGGCTGGTCGAAGGCGGCGAAGACGCGCTGGACGTCGTCGAGGCACATCTGGGTGTAGAGGTAGGTCTCGCCGTCGACGGGGTCGGTGAAGCGGTGCATGCCCTCGCCGGTGCGGGAGTAGCTCATGTCCGCCTCGACGCGCAGTTCGTGCTCGCCCGGCGCGAGCGCGGCGAGCGGAAGACGGTTGTCGGCGAGCGAGGCGGTGTCGAGGGGGCGGCCGTCGAGGGTGGCGCTCAACAGGGCGGCGGGGCGGATCTCGACGAAGGTGTCGCCCTCGGCGCGGGCCTGGAAGCGGATGACGGCGGTGGAGCGGAAGTGCTCGTCGCCGCGGGTGAGGTCGAGGTCGATGTCGTAGCTGTGGACGTCCAGGAGCCGCGCCCTGGCCTGTGCTTCTTCGCGCGTCAGTGCAGTCATGGGGGCCATGCTGCCCCAGCGTCCCGGCGCTGGACGAGCCGTTTCGGGCGGGGGCCGGCCGGCCTGGCGGCGGCGGGCCGCCGGGTGCGTGGGAGACCGGCGGAGGCTCGGCCGAGGGGAGGTGCGGGAGCAGCGGCAGGAGGAGGCGGGGGCGGCCCGGGCCGGCCGGTTCCCGGCCGCCGCCCCCCATGCGATTTTCGGCGCGGTCCCTCGATGCGCCCCCGTTACCGAGGGGACGGGGCGGGGCTGTCCGGCCGGTGGACGGCTGCTAGGTGCGGGCGATGGTCTCGTGGTGCCGGATGACCTCGGCGATGATGAAGTTGAGGAACTTCTCCGCGAACGACGGGTCCAGCTTCGCGTTCTCGGCAAGGAGGCGGAGCCGGGCGATCTGGCGCGCCTCGCGGGCCGGGTCGGCGGGCGGCATCTTGTGCGCGGCCTTGAGGTGGCCGACCTGTTGGGTGCACTTGAAGCGCTCGGCCAGCATGTGGATCACCGCGGCGTCGATGTTGTCGATGCTGTCCCGCAGCCGGGAGAGCTCGGCCCGCACGGCGTCGTCGGGCGCGCCCGCTCCGGCCGCGGCGGCCGGGGCGGCCTCGCCGGACGGGACGGGGCCGGGGCGGTCGACGCCGGGGCGGTCGGCATTGGTGCTGTCGTTCATATCGACCGACCTTATGCGGAACCGGCGGCCCGCGCCGACTCGATGATCCGACCGGTGCCGGATCGGCTGTCTGGGGAACCAGGAACGGTGGTGGAGGGGGTAAGGGGAGTGGTGGTGGACAAGGGACGGCAGGGAATGGCAGGGGTTGGGGGGTGCGGGTGCCCGGCCGATGGGCAGTGGAGCCGCGAGCGGGAGACGGCGGGTGGCGAAGACAGGAGCGGCGGGGACTGCGGGTGGCGGAGGCGGGAGCGGCGGAGACGGAGGGTGTCGGGGCGGGAGCGGCGGAGATGGAGGGTGTCGGAGTCGGAAGTGTGGAGACGGCGGTACCGGGACAGGGGTGCGGATACGGCGGGCGGTGTCGTGGCCCGTGCTCCGGCGGTCCGGTGGTACGCCCCCGTCGCGCCCCGTGCCCCGGTGACGGCGACGGCCGGCGTGGGTCAGGATGGGGCGGCGGCCCGGCCCGCCCGGGCCGCTCGGGCGGGGTGACGGGGCTGGGGGGCTGTTGTGCCGGACTTCACCGTGGCGGAGGACGGGTTCCGGGTCGGCGGACGCCCCGTGCGGCTGCTGTCGGGGGCGCTGCACTACTTCCGGGTGCACGAGGGGCACTGGCCGCACCGCCTCGCGATGGTGCGGGCGATGGGGCTCAACTGCGTGGAGACGTACGTCCCGTGGAACCGGCACGAGCCCGTCGAGGGCCGGTCCCACGACATGGGCGAGCTGGGCCGGTTCCTGGAGGCGGCCGGCGCGGCGGGTCTGTACGCGATCGTGCGCCCGGGGCCGTACATCTGCGCGGAGTGGGAGAACGGAGGGCTGCCGCACTGGCTCACGGGGCGGCTGGGGCGGCGGGTGCGGACGAGCGATCCGGGGTTCCTGCGCGCGGCGGACGGCTGGCTGGAAGCGGTGGGTGCCGAGATCGCCGGGCGGCAGTTCGGCCGGGGCGGGCCGGTCGTGCTGGTGCAGGTGGAGAACGAGTACGGCTCCTACGGCAGCGACCAGGCCTACCTCGAACATCTCGTGGGGCGCCTGCGGGCGTCGGGGGTGGTGGTGCCGCTGGTGACGTCGGACGGGCCGGAGGACCACATGCTCACGGGCGGAACGGTCCGGGGAGCGACGGCGACGGTGAACTTCGGTTCGGGGGCGCGTGAGGCGTTCCGGGTGTTGCGCCGGCACCGGCCGGGCGGGCCGCTGATGTGCATGGAGTTCTGGTGCGGCTGGTTCGCCCACTGGGGCGGCGCGCCGGCCGCGCGGGGCGCCGGGGAGGCGGCGGAGGCGCTGCGGGAGGTACTGGAGTGCGGGGCGTCCGTGAACGTCTACATGGCGCACGGCGGGACCAGCTTCGGCGGCTGGGCGGGGGCGAACCGGGCCGGCGACGAGCATCGGGGCGCGCTGTGCCCGACGGTGACGTCCTACGACTACGACGCGCCCGTCGACGAGTACGGGCGGCCGACGGCCAAGTTCCACGCCTTCCGCGAGGTACTGGCCGCTTGCGGGGACGGTCCGCCGCCGGACCCGCCGCCCGCTCCCCCGGTGCTGCGGGAGCCGGTGGGCGTGGAGCTCACGCGGTGGGCGCCGCCGGCCGAGGTGATGGACGCGCTCGGCGGAGCCGCGCGGGAGAGCGTGCTGCCGCCGTCGTTCGAGGAGCTGGGGGTGGACCGGGGTGTCGTCCGGTACCGGTTCACCGTCCCGGGGCCGCGCCGGGCGCTGCCGCTGCGCGTGGCGGGGCTGCGGGACCTGGCCGTCGTCTCCGTCGACGGCGTACGGACGGCCGTGCTCCGCGACGAGGACGGGCTGATCGGCGACGTGCCGGGGCCGGCGTCGGTCGAGTTGTGGGTGGAGTCGCTGGGGAGGGTCAACTACGGTCCGCGGCTGGGTGAACGGAAGGGGTTGACGGGTGGGCTGCTGCACGGGGGCCAGTACGTCCACGGGGTACGGGCGCGGGGACTGCGGCTCGCGGCGTTCGAGGAGGACGGCGCGCTCGCGGTGGTGCGGTGGCGGCCGGCCGACGGGGGCGAAGCGGGGCTCTATCACGGTGCCTTCCGGTTGCCGGCGGGTGGTGACGCGGTGCTCCGACTGCCGGGCTGGGAACGGGGGTTCGTGTGGGTGAACGGCTTCTGTCTGGGGCGGTACTGGTCCGTCGGCCCGCAGCGCACGCTCTGGGTACCGGGACCGGTGTTACGCACGGGGAGGAATGAGCTGCTGGTGCTGGAGATGGAGCGGGCGGGAACGATGCGGCCGCTGCTGGAACCGATTCCGGTGTGAGGTGTTGTGAGGTGTGAAGTGTGAGAGACGGGCCGGAGCACCGCTCGGCCGGTGGGTCGCTCGGCGCGGAGCCGTCGCGGAGTCCGTGGGCGCGAGGCTCGACGGAGTCGTCGGCGGGGCGTTCGGCCGAGGGTGCGACGGGGCAGCCGGTAAGTCGGGAGGGTTCCGACCCCCGTCCCGCTGATCACCGGCCGATGACGGTGACCAGCGGGACGGCCCTGTGGAGGTGTTGTTCCCAGATCGTGCGGCGTGAAGCCGTCCGGACCGGACCAACTAGTCCGGATGTTCGCATCAAGCGTCTCAGGAGGCCACAGAAATCACGATTACCCCAGGGCGCACGGTTTGTTCTTGCCCGGTGGACAACCCGCCGGGAGTGCAGGAGCATCGCAACATGATCGCGAAACTGGACTGCACCGTCATCGACTGTCCGGACCCCGAGGCGCTCGCGGCCTTCTACGGGGCGATCCTGGGTTGGAAGGTGGACGCGAGCGACCCGGCCTGGGTGTGGCTGAACGACCCCGCGAGCAGCACCCGCATCGCCTTCCAGAAGGCGGAGGACCACCGTCCGCCGCGCTGGCCGGACCCGGAGCACCCCCAGCAGTTCCACCTCGACTTCGCCGTCGGCACCCGGGAGGACCTGGAGCGCGCACAGACGGAAGTGACCGCGCTCGGAGCGCGTTTCCTGCACGACAGCGGTGGGACGACGTCCGGATTCCGGGTCTTCGCGGACCCGGCGGGGCACCCGTTCTGCCTCTGCTACCAGTAACTTCACAGTTCCGCACCCGATCCGGCGATGGCGCCCCGGCCGAAGCCCCGGGGCCTACGCCTTCTCCGGCGCCTCCGTGCGTCCGGGCTTCACCACCGGGCCTGTGTTCCGGTAAGCCGCCAGTGCCGCCCGGTCCGGTTCCGGCAGCCAGACGTCGTCCGGCCGGCGCGCACCGAGATCTCCGCGCGCCGGTCCGGTCCCTTCCTTCGGGTGGGGAAGCGCCCTGAGCAGCAAGCCCAGTTGGGGGTCACGGTTGGAGCGGTGCCAGGTGACGGACCACAGGTGCAGGGGCACGGGGTCCACGATCGGGAGGCGCCGCAGCCGTCCGTCGTGGGGCAGGTCCATCCCGGCCTCCCCCACCGTCACCGCGCGCCCCGCGCGCAGCATGTGCTCGCCGTAATCCCGCGCGCCCACCGCGGGCGCGGTGAAGCGCAGCGGGATCCCGAACTCGTCGCAGAACCGGACGAGATAGCCGCGCCACTCCTCCGCGCCGCCGGGGTCGGGCATGGCGATCCCGGCGTCCCGCAGGTCGGCCGGGCTGACGGACGTCCGGTCGGCGAGGGGGTGCCCGGCGAGCACGTAGGCGTGCAGGGGTTCGAGGTGGACGGGCCGGTGGAGGAGACCGGCGGGCCAGGGCCGGCCGAGGTCGTGGACGCGGCCGAACGCGGCGTCCAGCTCCCGGCCCAGCACGGCCGGGAGGGTGAGGGCCAGCCCCTGCCGCATGCTCGGGTCGACGCGGAGTCCGGGCGTCCGGGCGACGGTGTCGCGCAGCACCCGCATCGGCGTGAAACGCTCGGCGAAGACCTCGACCCGCAGCGGCCGCACCGCGCCGCGGACGGTCTGGACGGCCGCGTCGAAGGCGGCGAGGGCGTCCACGGCGAGCGGCAGCAGCCTCCGCCCGGCGGAGGTGAGTTCGACGCTGCGGGTGGTGCGTTCGAGGAGGGGCGCGCCGAGAGCGTCCTCCAGGCGGCGGACACGCTTGGACAGCGCCTGCTGGGTGAGAAAGAGGCGGGCGGCGGCCCGGCCGAAGTGCAGTTCCTCGGCGACCGCGACGAAGGCGCGCATGCCCGGGAGATCGGGTTCCATGACGCCAGCCTCGACTGACAACCCGTGGTTGTCAAAGAGCCCGCAGAAGTTGTTGGACACCAGCCCTGACCTGCGGTTTTCCTGAGGTCATGAGCGCATATCCCCTGTCGGCCCTCGCCCCATCGGCTCTTGCCCCGTCGGCCCCTGCCCTGGCCACCCCCACCGCGCCGCCCGCGCCCGCCGCCGGCGAGCACGTCTTCCAGCGGCTGCTGCGCAACCGGATCATCGTGCTCGGGCAGCAGGTGGACGACGAGATCGCGAACCGGATCTGCGCCGAGATCCTGCTCCTCTCCGCCGAGGACCGGCACCGCGACATCCACCTCTACATCAACTCGCCGGGCGGCTCGATCACGGCCGGGCTGGCCATCTACGACGTCATGCAGTTCGTCCCGAACGACATCGCCACCCTCTCCCTGGGCTTCACGGCGTCCATGGGCCAGTTCCTGCTCTGCGCGGGCGCGCCCGGGAAGCGGTACGCGCTGCCGCACGCGAGCATCCTGATGCACCAGCCGTCGGCGGGGCTCGCGGGCTCCGCGTCGGACATCAGGATCCAGATCGAACAGATGCGGTCGGTCAAGCGCCTGGTGCAGGAGCGGATCGCCCACCACACGGGCCGGCCGGTGGAACGGATCGAGGCGGACTCCGACCGCGACCACTACTTCACGGCCCAGGAGGCACTGGAGTACGGCTTCGTCGACCACGTCATCGCCTCGGCGGACGAACTCGCCGGTGCGCGCGGCGAAGCCTGAACGAGCGACGAAGCGAGGCCCCCGCCCGGGCTCACCGCCGCCGTTCCACCGGGAACACCGCGGTGATCAGCCACCCGCCCTCCGGCGCCGGCCCGGCGGTGAGCCGCCCGCCCATGGCCTTGGCGCGTTCGGCCAGGCCGACGAGGCCGAAGCCGCCGCCGCGCGCCGTGTCCGGGAGCGGGGCGGGGCGGCGGCCGTCGTCGGCGATGCGCAGTTCGACGCCCTCGGGGACGCCGCGGACGCCGATCCGGACGGCCGTGGCGTCGGCGGCGTGCTTGCGGACGTTGGTCAGGGCCTCGCGGACGACGCGGTGGACGGCGGCTGCGACGTCGCCGGGGAGCCAGTTCTCCATGCCCTGCTCGATGTAGAGGGCGACGGGCGGGCCGGTGCGGGTGAACCGCTCGGTGAGGGACCGCACCTCCGGCAGGCCCGCGACCGGCTCGGTCTCCGGTTCGGCGCCCTCGCGCAGGATGCCGACGAGGCGGCGCATGGCACCCAGCGCCTCCCCCGCCGAACCCTCGATGCGCTCGAACGCGCGGGCGGCGGCGTCCCCTTCGAGGGAGGTGAAGCGCGCCGCCTGCGCCTGGACGGCGATGCCGGTGACGTGGTGGGCGACGAGGTCGTGGAGTTCGCGGGCCAGTTCCAGGCGTTCGGCGGTCCGGACGGCCGCCATGTCGCGGACGCGCTGGGCCGACTGGGCGCGCAGCAGCAGCGAGTACCCGCCGACGACCACGGTCAGGAGGGTGAACACGGCCGTGAACCGGCCCGGGTCGAGGTCGCGCACCGGCGCGGCGAGCGCCGCCAGGGCGAGCGCCGGGCCGAGGAGGGCCGCGCGCCGCGCCGGGGAGCGCTGGACGACGTTGGTGAGCAGCACCAGCAGGGCCACGTCCTCCCCCATGCCCCAGACCGCGCCGGGGTGCGGGCCGGCCATCAGCACAGCCGATGTCGTCCAGGACACGCCGACGGCGACGCCCGCCCGCAGGTCGAGCGGGATCCACGTGTACGGCACGGCGCACAGGCAGACGGCGACGCCCGAGGCCAGCACCACGGCATGCGGCGGGCTGGGCTGCCGGGCGAGGACGAAGCCCTCGAAGCCGACCAGGCCGAGCAGGAAGACCGCCAGCACGGCCTTGGCGACGGCGGCCCGGCGCGGGTGCCGGGTCGCGGGCCCGGCGCGCCCGGTCACGTACCGCCCGTGGCCAGCCCGCTCTCCCAGGCCCAGGCGGCGATCTCGACACGGTTCCGGGCGTCGAGCTTCAGCTGCACATTGGCCAGGTGGGTCTTGACCGTGGACAGGGAGATGAACAGTTCGGCGGCGATCTCGGCGTTGGTGGCCCCGCGCGCCAGGCAGCGGACGACGTCCTCCTCGCGCTCGGTCAACGGCTCGGAGGGCACCTTGACGGAACGGCCGCCGCCCCTCGCCCCGGCCGCGCCGGCCGGGGCGAGGTCACGGAGGAGCCGGACGGTGATGGCGGGCGAGATGAGGGAGTCCCCGACGGCCGCGGCGTGCACCGCCTCGACGAGCATGGCCGGGCTGGCGTCCTTCAGCAGGAACCCGGAGGCGCCGTCGCGGAGCGCGGAGTGGACGTACTCGTCGAGGTCGAAGGTGGTGACGATGACGATGCGGGGGCGCCCGCCGCGCTCCGGTTCGGCGGCGGTGAGCGCGGAGATGCGGCGGGTGACCTCCAGGCCGTCCAGCTTGGGCATGCGGATGTCGAGCAGCAGCACGTCGGGCCGGTGCTCCTCGACGGCGGCCAGCGCCGCCTCGCCGTCCACGACGTCGGCGACGACGTCGATGTCGGGCTGGCTCTCCAGGATCATCCGGAAGCCGGTGCGGACCATCTCCTGGTCGTCCGCGATGACGACGGTGATCGCCATGTCGTCCCCTCCGCCGGGGTGGGCCGTTCGCTTGTGCTCCATGTGACCGGCGGTGTGGTGGGGGCGCAACAGCAGGTGGGTGCCCCGGTCACTCCCTCAGGGCCCCCGAGCTCGCACTCCGCGCGGTTGTCCTCACGTTCCCCCACCGGGTCCCCCGGCGTGTCAGCCCTCTCGGGCCGCCCGTCGGCGGTTCACCAGCCGTAGCCCGCACATGCCTCCGCCGACGGCGAGAAGCGCCGCACCACCGAAGACGAGCGGCTTGCCCATGTCCCGCCGTCCCCCGACCGTCTGCCCGGCCTGCACCATGCGCCGGACGGGATTGCTGGCCGCCTCGTGCCGCCTGACCTGCTTGACGCGCTTGACCTGCTTGACGTGCTCGACCCGGCCGGCCCGCTTGCCCTGCTCGGCCTGCTCGGCCTGCTTCATCCGCTTGACCTGCTCGACCCGCCCCGCCGGCCGCAGCGGCGCCGCGGGACGCGACACGCCGGAGTGCTCCCGGTGGGTGACGCGGAGGTCGTGCCGGCGGGGGGCCGTCCAGCGCCGGTCGGTCCCGGCGGCCGGGTGACCCGCCTCCCGGTCCTCCCCCGGACCCGCCTCCCGGCCCGCCACGGGAGCGCCCGAAGCGGGAGCGCCCGAAGTGGGAGCGCCCGACGCCGCCGCGCCGGAACCATCGTGGTGGACGACGTTCCGGACGTCCCCGGCACGGTCCCGGTCGCGGTGCCCGGTGTCGGCCGCCGCCGCGCCGGTCACCGGCAGGAGCGCCGCGCTCGCGGCGGCGAGGAGGGTGACGACGGCGATGCGGGTCCTGGCGGGCACGGAGGTGCTCTTTCTGTCGGGGGTCCTGCGGTGCGGCGCGTGCCGCGAACGACGCGCCCCGGCCCCCTGTCGAAAGGGCGGACCGGTGCGCGTGATCCACGTTACGGGCCTCCCTGCCCCGTACACCTCGACCAAGGGGCCATTCCGGGCCGTTCCCCCTCGGCCGAAAGAATGACGGCGGTCCCGCCCGGCGTCATACCCCGGTCGCGTGGACGGTCTTACGGCGGGCGCGTGGGCGCCCCGCCGTAAGAC